>JBLMWR010000375.1:0-9394 GCA_050257335.1 Deltaproteobacteria bacterium
ATCCCGGAGCGCCGCTCCCCGCCGCCGCACCCCCTTCAGATGGCTACCGGAACGGGCATGGCTCACCGCCGGCGGCCGAGGCGACTCCCCCTGCGCCTACGCCCCCACGGCCGCCCGGCGAGATTTAGTCATCTTGCTATGAATGCAGGCATCTCGCTCCGCGAGATGAGGTCGGTGCGTTCCGCCGATGGTTTTGGCCCGCCGGGTAATCTGCTAAAGTGGCTCGCATCACGCCGGAGAGGATTGAGCCATGTCGCGGAACGCGTTGATCGAAAGTTCGCTTGCCGGAATCCCCGTCCGCCGCGGAAAGGTCCGCGACGTGTACGATTTCGGCAACCGGTTGCTGATCGTCGCCACAGATCGGATCAGCGCCTTCGACTGGGTGCTCCCCACCGGCATTCCCGACAAGGGGCGGGTACTGACGCAGATGAGCGAGATGTGGTTTTCTCGCCTTTCGACCCCGAATCACCTTCTCGGAATGAACCCCGACGACGTCCCTCTTCCCGCCGGGGTCGACCGCGACGTTCTCGCCGGGCGGAGCATGGTCGTCCGCAAGACTCGCGTCTTTCCCGTCGAGTGCGTCGTCCGAGGGTATCTCTCGGGGTCGGGGTGGAAGGAATATCAGAAGCAGAACTCGATATGTGGCATCCGATTGCCACCGGGCTTGCGCGAAAGCGACCGGCTCCCCGAGCCGATCTTCACCCCCGCCACGAAAGAGGAATCAGGCCACGACATCAACATTCCGTTCGAGCGCATGTCCGAAATCGTGGGGCCGGCTGTCGCCAGCGAGCTCCGCCGCCGGACGCTCTCCATCTACGCCCAGGCCGCCGACTACGCCCGCAGCCGCGGGATCATTATCGCCGACACGAAATTCGAATTTGGGGATTGCGACGGCGAAATCATTCTCGTTGACGAGGTGCTGACCCCCGACAGCTCGCGGTTCTGGCCTGTAGACCGCTATCAACCGGGACGCGCCCAGCCGTCTTACGACAAGCAGTTCGTCCGCGACTGGCTGGAAACGACCGGCTGGGACAAAAACAGCCCCCCCCCGGCCCTCCCCGACGACGTGGTCACAAAGACCCGCGCCAAATACATTGACGCCTACGAGTGCCTTTCCGGAAAAAAATTCCCCTGGGCGTGATCATCATTCCCCCCTCAGGCATTCGGATTTTGGCTTTTGTTTTCTTTCTGTTTGACCCGCGCCGCAAACCGATCGACCTTCACCACCCGCCGCTTGTGAAATCCGCGGGCGGTCGTTTCGTGCCCGTCGCCGGCTTCGAGCTGAAAAGAGATCACCGGCCCGTCGCTGTGGACGATTCGGGCCGTGCACGTCACCTGGGCACCCACCGGCGTCGGCGCCAGGTGATCGACCTCGACGTGCGTGCCGACGGTGATCTCCCCCGACTCCAGAAACGGCAGGGCCGCGTCCAGCGCCGCGTGCTCGAGAAACCACACCAGCCACGGCGTCGACAAGACCGGCGGGGGCCCGTTCGGCCCGAAACTGATGGAGTGAGCCGCCTCGACCGTGAATTTCCGCTCGGCGGCCGTGCCAACTTTGGGTTGACTCAGCATGAAACGTCCTCTTACCGGTGGACGGTCATAGTTTACCAGAATGCCCGCTCCGCCGCCGCGGCATGCCGAATTGACCGTCCTGTCCACCAGGGGGGACCAATCCGATTCGAATCGGTGCCCGCCCCCCGCTCGCCGCATTATTCTTCTTTTTGGCTGTGCTGCTTCCAAGTTTCGATGTTTTAGCGCCGTTCGCGGCCGAATTGCCATTCTTCGTCAAAGAACCCCGCCTTCAGCACCGTCTCGTCGAGCGCGTCCGAAGGATTCTCCGGAACTTTGTCGCCGACCTTCAAGACGGCCCAGTCGCCCCAGCGGGGGAAGAGGAGGTAGTTGAGCTTGTTCAGCTCCGTTTCGCGAAACGTGTGGCCGCTGTTGAGGACGACGTAGCGGTCGGTGCCGGATTTGGCAGCCAGCGGGTTCGGGTGGATGAAGGACGGAACGTGATCGACCGCCGGATACGTTGCACCGGCGGCGACCAGCTCGGATCTGGTCCAGCAAATCGGCAGATCGGGCAGGACCCTGTCGATCCACGAGTTGCTCCCCGGGTCGCCGAACAGGATCAGGTTGCAGTCCCGTACGTCGTCGTCCGTCACGTCCTTGTCGTCCTTCACGGGCAGATCGCCGCGAAAGTAACGGTGCCATTCGTACGCGAATCGCCTGAGGCTGGCGTCGGCATAACTCTGGACGTGCGCGTTCCACGGTCGGCCCGTTCCGCGGACGCACAGAAACTTTGTCGTGAACGCGTCGTCAATCGGCCCCGTCAGCCCGGGGCGTTTTCGCGCCAGCGCGCCCGCGTCGGCCCGCAACTCCAGGTCCCACCCTTCGCCACGCCGCACAAAAACGACGGCCGCCCGCGGCTTCGCCTCTTCGCGATTTTCCTCGATCGCGAATTCCTTCCCGGCAATCCGCACCTTCGCCCCGTTGTCCGGCAGCGCCTCGGGCAGCACGGCGAACCGCGTGATATTCCGCGGTTCGTCGATTTCGACGACGCCGCCTTCGAGGAGGCGGGCCGAGATTTCACTGCGCCGGTAATGTTCCGCCAGTCCGCGCAGTTCCAGCCAGTGACAGCGCGGGTATTTGAGCGTCCAGGTGACAAACCGCAGCTTCCGCGGGACGTGGTTGATTCCCCTGGCGGCATATTCGCCGATCCGCCGCATCTGCTCGGCGTGCGTCACCGGGTCGATGACGTGCCCCGTCCCCGGCGAGATGAGATTCACCATCGTCAGTCCCTCGTGCTGCATCGCCTCGCCCATGATGACGTGGGCCTGGAAGAAGACGTCTTTCTCTCCCATGCAGGCGATCGCCGGGACGACACCGGCGTTGGCGGCGTAATCAACCGAATCGAGCATATGCAGGGCCAGTTCCTGATGCTCGGGGAGCGGCCCGACGCGGACGAAGTTGTCGAGCGGCGTCTCCGAAAACCGGTGCGTATCGACGTATCCGCAATACGGCCCCAGCGCCACGAATTTGTCGGGATGCTTGAGCCCCAGATGCCACGTCCCCGAGGCTCCCATCGACATTCCCCGCAGAACGATGCGATCGCGGTCGATGCTGTATTTGCGGCACACATCCTCGATCGCCTCGAAGACGTCCGTCTCTCCCGCCCAGCGATAGCAGTTTTCCACCCGGCCCAGGGGATGCAACTCGATGAATGGCTGATCGACGAGATCCCGCGAATCGGTATCGCCGTCGTCGAAACGTTCCATGAACTTCAGCTCGCTCGCCCCCTGCGGCCGAGTGCTGCCGTGCAGCACGACGTCGAGCCGGATCGGTCTCTCGGGATTGTAACCTTTGGGGATCACGAGTCCGTACGGTTGCACGGATCCATCGACCGAAGACGCATAGCCGCGGACGACGCGGCCGCGCTTCGCGGCCCAGGACGGACAGCGGGAAAGGTTCAATTCCCGCGCGCGGCTGACGCCCCGCGCGACCGCCTTTTGAATCAGCGCCGCATCAGTCGATCGCCCGTCAGTGTCGTAGCGCATTGCCCACTTTGCCCCCTTCACGAAGATTTCGACGTCGGAGAGCAGGGCGCGAGTCGGAAGGGCCGCATCGGTTCTCTTTTCGCTGTCTGCACGCAGGCCATGCAATGTGACTTCCAGCGCGGAAACCTGGGATTCGACATTCGCGCGGGTGGGAGGCCCGTCCTTCGAAGACGGCTCATCCGCCGCGACGGGTTGCGTCATGCTGTGGATGGTTCCGATCGTCAGGACGAGGAGCGGGACAACAACGGTGACGCGAAAGAAACTGTTTCGAAGAGGGTTCATCGAAGCCTGCCTCTCTGAGCCTTCATGACATTGTGCGGCCAGTTTCCAAACACAGTCTGAACCGGAACTCGAACTTATTCGGATTTCGGATGTCTTTCGTCATTCGTCATTAGACATTCGTCATTTCCGGTGATCAATCGGGCCGAGCGGTTGCGGGTGACGTAGTGCCAGGCCCATTGCACCAGCACCAGCAGCCGGTTTTCGAACTGGACGAGCTGCATCAGGTGCACAAAGAGCCAGGTGAACCAGGCCAATGGCCCCGAATACCGCCAGCCGAAGATGTCGCAGACCGCTTTCATGCTCCCGATTGTCGCCATCATGCCGAAGTCGCGATAGCGGAAAACCGGCAGCGACTTGCCGGCCAGCCGCGCGTCGATCAGCCGCGCCGCGTAATGTCCCTGCTGCATCGCCACCGGCGCGAGTCCGGGAAGGGGCTTGCCGCCCGGATCGGGACAATGGGCCATGTCGCCGATCACCAGCAGCTCGGGACGCCCGGTGAGAGTCAGATCGGGTTGCACGTAAATGCGGCCACCGCGGTCGAGTTCGGCGCCGCTTTTTTCGGCGAGGATCTCGGCGAGCGGCGACGCCTGGACCCCCGCCGACCACAGGACCGTGTGCGTATCGAGGCACTCGA
Organism: Deltaproteobacteria bacterium; assembly: GCA_050257335.1. Lineage (GTDB taxonomy): Bacteria > Planctomycetota > Planctomycetia > Planctomycetales > Planctomycetaceae > JACQFH01. Next base: position 4,471 of record JBLMWR010000375.1, read on the forward strand.
TCTGGCCGCCGCACTTCAGCACCACGGCGCCCGGCTCGATTCCGGTGACCATTGTCCCGGTCCGGATTTCGACCCGCAGTTTCTCGAGCGCAGAGCGGGCCTTGGCCGACAGATCGGGAGCAAACGGCGGAATGACCCGGTCGGCCGCTTCAACGAGCACGATGCGGGCCTTTGTGGGATCGATCGCGCGAAATTCCCTGCGAAGCGTCTCGTGGGCCAGCTCGGCGATCGCCCCGGCCATCTCGACGCCGGTCGGACCGCCGCCGACAATCACGAACGTCAGCCAGCGGGCGATCTCGGCCGGATCATGCAGCCGTTCGGCCGTTTCGAAAGCCAGCAGAATCTTCCTCCGGATCGCCGTCGCGTCTTCGATCGTTTTCAAGCCGGGGGCCAGCGGCTCCCAGTCGCGATGGCCGAAGTAGCTGTGCGTGGCCCCTGCGGCGACGATCAGCGTGTCGTACGCCAGCTCTCCGTCGCGCAGGATCACACGGCGGCCCGCCACGTCGATGTCAACCACCTCGCCCAGCAGCACCTGTGCGTTGGCCTGGCGGCGCAAGAGCGCCCGCAGCGGCGCAGCAATGTTCGCCGGCGACAGCCCTCCCGTGGCCACCTGGTACAACAGCGGCTGAAACAGGTGATGGTTCCGCCGATCGACAAGCGTCACCCGCACGGCCGATCTTCGCAGCGACCGCGCCGCATACAGGCCGCCGAACCCCCCGCCGATGATGATCACTCGATGCAATGGAAAATTCCAAAAATGTCCGCGAACCACACGAGCGATTAAAGATCGGCAGCGAGAGATTACGGAAAGAGAGATGTGTCGTCAGGCAGCATGAATCGGGCGACCTGCCCTTTGCTGCTTCAGTTGGATTCAGGCGTTTCGTCTGCATTCGGCGGGGATTTGACGGATCGCCGAGCATCGCAGACCAGGAGTGCCGCGACCAAAGTCACCTCCCGGACAGGCGGCGCCGGCCGCCGCAGGCAAGATGAATCTAACCGTGGATGGCGAGGATGGGCGAGACCACCTGAGTCGCATTATCCGCGCGTATCCGCATTGCAAACAGCTCATTTCTTTGTGCGCCGCGCAAATGGTTAATTTGGAGAAGAGAAAAATCGCCGCGGATGATGCGGATAAGCGCGGATAAATAGGAACGAGGTCAATGGAATTATCCGCGTTTATCCGCGTCATCCGCGGTTAGGATCGTGTTGACTCCGGCCTCGGGCCGAGCTAAGTCACTCGCGGTGCCTCTCCTTTATTCTCACCAAACGGAAGTGCTCCAAGAGCGATTACGCATACACAAACTCGATCGGCGTGTTGATATCCGGGTGCAGGCTTTTGTGGACGGGGCAATGCAGCGCGGCGGTTTCGAGTTTCTTGCGATCTTCCACCGAGAGCCGCGCGCCCTTCTCGGCGGGGACGCGAATCGTCACCCGCAGCGTGCCGATCCGCCGCGCCGGGTCCTGAATCATTTCCATGACGACGTGGACGCGCGTGCCGGCAATGTCGAGTCTGTTCAGCTCGGCGACAATCCCCATGAGGGTCGCCATGCAGGACCCCAGTGCGGTCGCGACGAGATCGGTGGGGGAAAAGCTTTCTCCCTTGCCGTGGTTGTCCACCGGGGCATCGGTCACGAGTTGCGTCTTCGACGGCCCGTGCGTGGCCCGGCAGCGCAGTTGCCCCTCGTAGAGAAGATCGATTTCAACGGCCATGGGGATGATTTCTCCGCCAGAATAGAATCGGTGATTCGGAAATCATACTCACTGGCGCCACGGACGGGAATTGTTACTTCTGACACCTCGAACAGAAAAAGGTCGAGCGCTGGGCCTGGACGATCCGGCGGATTTCGGGATGGCCGCAGGTCGGACACGGTTCGTCCTCGCGGTCGTAGACGCGATGAGCGTTCTGGTAGCCCCCCGCTTCGTTGAGGGCATTCCGATACGTTCCGTCGGAGAGCGTCGAACCTTCATGGCGAATGGCTTCCTCGAGGACGGCCACTACGGCCTTCGCCATCCGCAGAATCTCGACCGCCATCAACCGGTTGGCGCGCCGCCGCGGGTTGATCCCCGCCAGGTGCAGGATTTCACTGGCGTACAGATTGCCGATTCCGGCCACCAGTTTCTGATCGAGCAGCGCCACTTTGACGGGCCGTCTGGTCGCCTTCAGGCGCGCGCGCCATTTGTCGGCGGTCATCTCGAGGGCGTCGGGGCCGAGACGCTTGTCGCCGAGGGTTTCGGCAAGCTGCCTGGGGTTTAAGAGGCGCACTGTTCCCAGCCCGCGCTGGTCCCAGAACCAGAGTGACCGTTGATTTCGATTTTCCGCGAGACGCCATTCGAACCGCAAGTGCCTGGTGTCCGGCGGATCGGAGACAAGCACCAGCCCCGTCATCCGCGGTTCGATGACGAAGGCGTCGCCGCCGGAAAGTTCCATGACGATTTTCTTCGCCCGCCGCCGGACCGCCGCCACCGTCTGCCCCTCGCATCGGCGCCTGATCGCCGCCAGATCCGGCCGCAGCGGAATGGCACGGCACAGGCAGGGCGTGCGGCGAAATTCGACGATCCGCTTCCCCTCGACCGCCGGCCGGATTCCGCGGACCATCGTTTCGACTTCAGGCAGTTCCGGCATCGTGAGGCAGGTTTCCAACCCGCCCGTCCTTTCTGTTCGGCTCTCTGCTCGTTCAGTTCCTGCGAATGACCTCCAACGTCCTTTCGCATCGCGCAATTCGTGGAATTCGAGAAGAAAAAAGAACGCCACCGCGGATGACGCGAATGCCCACGGATATTCCAGCGCACCTCGTTCGTATTGATCCGCGCGTATTCGCGACATCCGCGGTTAAGTTTATCGTCGCTCGGCTTGCGGAGCGCGGCCGAGTATTCCTGGTCGTCCTGGTTTCCATCATCAGGTTCGTGAATTCGATGATTACGATAAAAGATGTCGCGAGAGAATTGTAGCCAGGTCACTCGATGAGCGGCGGTTTCGGCGGAGCGTTGCCTTTTGCGGAACGCATTGCGCTTTCGACCGACTTGCCGGGCGGCGCGAACAGCGGTCAAAGGTCGCTTTTCAGCTTGATGGGCATGTAAGCCAACGCGCCGCCCGGTCACGGAGGGACCGGACTACCCGGCCAGCAGTTGCTGTTCAAGCGTGCTGAGGACGTCGGCCAGGCGCCACGACTGCGAGGCGATCTTGACCTGAGCGTCCTGCGCCAGCCACTCGGCCACTTTGCGGTCGGCGGAAATGACGGTGGCGTGGTTGCGGCCCCCGAAATATTCGCCGATCTCGCTGTAGGCCGCCCGCGTATGCCGGCGGGCCAGGTACATCGCCAGCATCCGCGGCTCGCTCACCGACCGCGCCCGGCGGGCCGATTTCAGTTCCGCCGCTTCCAGCCCGAACAGGTCGCACACGGCCCGTTCGATGTCGGCCATCCGGACGACCCGCAGGCAGTCGCGCTCGAGGTCCCCCAGCACCTGCCGGGCGGCGGTCATGCCCACGCGCTTGCCGGTCATGCGGTGGTACACCTGCAGGCAGTGCAGCGCCCCTTCCAGTTCGCGGACGCTGTTCGCAAACCGCCGCGCAACGTATCGGATCGCCTCGGGGCTGAAATCTCCGTCGAGCTGCTGCGCCTTGACGAGCGCGATCCGTTCGCGAGTTTCGAGATCGGGGGGCTCGAGCCGGCACACCATTCCCGAAAGAAACCGGGTCTTCAGCTCGTCGCTGACTTTCGTCATCAGCCGCGGGTGGCGATCGCCGCACGCGATGACCAGTCGCCCGTGGCTTTCGAGCTGCTGCCAGGTGTGCAGAAACTCCTCCTGGATGCCCCGCTTGGCGTCGAGGAAATCGACGTCGTCCACCAGCAGCACATCCACTGTGCGGAACCGCTGGCGAAACGCGGGCAGCGTCCTGTCGCGATACGCCTGCGTGAAATGATTGGTGAACTGTTCGGAGGTCAGAAACAGCACCTGCCACGAAGGGTTCTTCCGTCGCACTTCGCGGTACAGGCCTTCCAGCAGATGCGTCTTTCCCATGCCGACCGGACCGTAGATGAAGAGCGGCCCGCATGTCCCGTCGGGTCGCTCGCACGCTTGCCGCACCGCCGTCAGCGCCAGTTCGTTGCAGGGGCCCACGACGAAATCGCTCAAGTCGGCGAATCGGCGGCCCTGACGGACGGGGCCCGCCGCCGAACGCTCGCTGACGGGGGCCGGTCGCCCGGAGCGCTCGGCCGCGATCGCCATTGCCGGCGAGCAAGGCATCGTGGCCGGTGTCGACTCGGTGCCGGCCGCGTCAGCCGCGGGGGAATGCTCCGGGGCCACTTCGAACCGCAGCCGGGCCGAGGGGCCAAGCACCATCCGCGCCGCCTGCGCCAGTTGAGCGCGATGCTGTTTCTGCAGCCATTTCTGGTGAAAGGGACTGGCGGCGTACACCACGACCTCCCCCTCTTCCACGACCAGCCGCGTCTTCTGGCGGAACCACAGCTCGTACTGGCGCTCACCAATGAGACTTTTCAGCACCTGGCGGATAGATTCATCCTGAGCGGAATCCGGCACCACGGAAACCACGCAATCGGGCTGCATCTTGCGACCCTCCGGCGCGCAAGCGAACCACGGCGTTGACCTGGGGAATACGCGAGCGCGGCCTCCACTGCCTTCTTCTGTCTCGCCGCGGGAGAGCCCGCCGGCGGTCCATCCGATGACTGCGCAAGACCGCCGCTCCCGGGATGCCCAAAGGCCCGCCCGTAGACGCGTGCGGCATGTCAAAAAAGATTGAACTCCGATGGATTCGGGCACTCGAAGCCGGTTGCACCACAGCTTCGCCGCATCGACCGGAGCCAGTTGTCACTCACTCGGTGATGCAGATACTACCCAGCCGCACGGCGGTGTCAAATCAAAAAAAAATCTTTTTGAAAAGTCGCTGGAGGGTCCGCAAAAAACC
>JBLMWR010000376.1:0-4308 GCA_050257335.1 Deltaproteobacteria bacterium
CACGGAGGCTGACTTGAATTCAACTCCTTCAAGCGAGCCGGCTCCCCCCCTCTCGCCGGCCGAGCCAGGACCCGCAGTGGTGACCTACGAACAGTTCGCCCAGCTCGATCTGCGAGTGGCCCGTGTCCTGGAGGCTCGGGAACATCCCAACGCCAACAAGCTCCTGCTGTTGAAGATCAGAGTCGGCGATGCAGAAAAGCAGATTGTCGCCGGCATTCGCGGCCATTATGAACCCGCGAAACTGGTGGGGCAGTTGATCATCGTCGTGAACAATCTCGCGCCGGCTGTGATCCGCGGCGAAGAAAGCAACGGCATGCTGCTGGCCGCCTCCGACGGGACTTCCGTCGTCCTGCTCCAGCCCGAACGAGAGATTGCCGACGGATCCAAAGTAAAATGACCGCCGGCCGGGAGGATCCGGCATGTGATTTGCGACTCGAATCAATCCGTGATCGGACTGCGAACGACCGGCCCCCAGTGAAGATTCCGCGTCAGCATGACGTATTCAGGTGTGAACTCGGTCGGCTTTTCGATCTTTAGCGACGAATCAGCCCGAATTCATGTAAAAAAAGGCGGATTTGGCGATCTGCGAAGGGATGTTCGTCTTGGAGTATCCTGTCGCACATCGCATGGCTTACAGAGTCGATCGTATCAAATTGACACAAGTGATGCAGAACAATACACTCATTCTAGTCTGATGGTTTCATTGTCTGGCCTGCCGAGCGATAAGGTGACGCGGCTGAGATGGGGACCGGGCAGGGTTGGGCGGACGTAACGGCTCGGTTTTCGCGAGATTTTCTCATTCCGATCTTAACTCCGGATTCGGCACCCCGCGTGCGTGAGGGACCTGAAATGATCCGAAATGCAACATATCACAAGATGTTGTTGACTTGGGGAAATCGTTTCGCAGTCTTGGGCTTGGCAGTGTTCCTCGCAGCAGCCCCGATCGACGTGCGGGGTGCGGGCAAGACCCCTGTAAAGAAGGGAGCAGCCGCGAAAGGTGGGGCGGCAAAAGAGGCCAACGGTACGTCCGGAACGCAAGAGGGGGATAAAGCGCCGGCTGAAGAATCCGAATCGGCCGCGCCGGCAGAGGGAGCGATCAAGCTGCCGGAGCAGCCCTTCTCGACCGGCTACAACGGGTCGTACGTCGAACTGATCAAATTCATCAACACGCAGATCCGGCAAGGGTGGATCGACAACGGCATCCGTCCTGCAGAGCCGGCGGACGACTCGGAATGGGTTCGCCGGGTGCACCTCGACATCGTCGGCCATATTCCCGACCTGGAGACGGTCCAGAAATTCGTGGCCGACAAGGACAAGGCGAAACGCTCGAAGCTGATCGACCGTCTGCTCGACGAAGACCCCGGTTACGTCCGCAACTTCACGACGATCTGGACGAACAATCTGATCGGGCGGGGGGCTCCGCGGGCCAACAGCGGCGTCAAGCGCGCTCCTCTGCAGAAGTTCCTGCGGGATTCGTTCGGCAAGAACCGGGGCTGGAACGAAATTGTCAGCGATCTCTTGACGGCGGAGGGAGACAACAGCAAGAACGGGGCGACGAACTATCTGCTGTCGCACCTCAATGAAGGCGCCGTCCCCGCGACGGCCATCAGCGCCAAGCTGTTTCTGGGGATGCAGGTGCAGTGCACGCAGTGCCATAACCACCCCTTTAACGAATGGAAGCAGAACGCGTTCTGGGAATTCAACAGCTTCTTCAAGCAGGCCCGGGCGCAGCCCATCCGCCAGTACAACGAGAAAACCGGAAGGATGGATGTCGTCGGTTCGGAGCTGGTGCGTTCCGATTTTGGCGGGCCGATCTATTTCGAACGCCGGAACGGGGTGATGGAAGTGGCGTTTCCGAAGTTCAACGGCACGGAAGTCAACCCCGAGCCGGACACCAACCGCCGTCAGGAACTGGCCAAAATCATCACCGCGGGAAGCCGGACGCAGATGGCCGACGCCGCCGTGAATCGCATGTGGGGCCATTTCTTCGGCTACGGCTTCACCAAACCGGTGGACGATATGGGGCCGCACAACCCCCCGTCGCACCCGGCCCTTCTGGAACACCTCTCGCAGGAATTCGTGGCGGCCAACTACGATCTGCGGCAATTGATCCGCTGGATCTGCAACTCGGAAGCGTACAACCTCTCCAGCCGGCTCAATCCGAAGAATCCCAAAACGAAGCAGGACAACCCCGCTGCCGGCGACATGCCCCTGTTCAGTCATCTTTATCTGAAGTCGATGACGGCCGAGCAGCTCTACGACTCGCTGATCGTGGCGACCAATGCCCACAAGTCGGGAACCGGGAACTGGGAGAAGGCGGAGGAAACCCGGCAACGGTGGATGCAGCAATTTATACAGACGTTCGGAACCGACGAAAACGACGAATCCACCTCGTTCGACGGGACGATTCCACAGGCGCTGATGATGATGAACGGCGACCTGATCCGGAACGCCCTGAGCGACGCCAAAGGGACGCTCCTGTACGACGTGCTCAACGACAAGGGTGGCCCCACCGAGAAAATCAAGCGGTTGTACCAGGCCACGCTGTCGCGGGTCCCTTCGCCCCGCGAGATCAAGACGGCCGAGCGCGTCATGCACAGTGCGACGAGTCCCCTGGAGGCTTTTCAGGATCTGTACTGGGCTTTGCTGAACTCCAACGAGTTCATCATGAATCACTGAAGTTGCCGAAAGTCGATTTTCACGAGACCCCCGTTCGCAATCTCCTTTACCAACCGAAGGTGCACACAATGACCAGCCCGTCGCTTCAAATTCCTTCAGGAATGTCGCGCCGCCACTTCATGCAACATCTGGCGGCCAGCACGATGACGATTCCGGGGCTCGCGTTCCTGAACCACCTCAGCGCCAACGCGGCCGAAGTCCGCAGGAACCAGAAGGCGTGCATCCTGCTGTGGATGAGCGGCGGCCCCCCGACGATCGACATCTGGGACCTCAAGCCCGGCTCGAAGAACGGCGGCGAGTTCAAACCCATCAGCACCTCGGGCGACCTGCAGATCTCCGAGCACATGCCGCAGACGGCCAAGGTAATGAAGCACCTGTCGGTCGTCCGCTCGATGAGCACCCGCGAAGCCGACCACGGCCGCGGGCGGTACTACATGCATACAGCGTACATCCCCAACCCCACCGTCGTGCATCCCACGTTCGGTTCGGTCGTCAGCTACGAGCTGGGAACGAAGCGCAAAGACCTCGAAATCCCCTCGTTCGTGTCGATCGGCGGCCCCAGCATGGGTCCCGGCTTCATGGGGATGATGCACGCTCCCTTCCAGGTCGGGAGCCGGGGCGAAATTCAGAACGCCTCGATGCGCGGCGACCTGACGGACGTCCGGTTCAACCAGCGGCGGGCCATGCTCGATGCGATCGAAACCGACTTCATCAAGTCCGAGCGCGGCCAGTTGCCGAAGGACCATCAGGACGTTTACAAGAAGGCCGTCAACCTGATGACCTCGAAGCAGATGGAAGCCTTCAAGGTCGATTCGGAGAGCGCCGAGATGAAGGCCCTGTACTGCGGCGACGGCGCGAACGCCGCCGGCGGCCGGATGGGAATGGGGGCCAACAACCCCTTCGGAATGGGGTGCCTGATGGCCCGCCGGCTCGTCGAAGCGGGCGTCCCGTTCGTGGAAGTCGATCTGGGGGGCTGGGACCTGCACCAGCAGGTCTTCAACACGCTCCGCAACCAGCGGCTGCCGGTCCTCGACCAGGCGATCGCCGGGCTTACGACCGACCTCGAGCAGCGCGGGATGCTCAAGGACACGACCATCGTGTGGATGGGTGAATTCGGCCGCACCCCGCGGATCAACCAGGACGTCGGCCGCGATCACTGGGCCGCGAGCTGGTCGGTGATGGTCGGTGGCGGCGGACTGAAGGGGGGCCGGGCGGTGGGCGAAACCGACAAGGACGGCACGAGCTGCGTCAGCCAGGCCTATCTCCCCGGAGACATCTGGGCGACCGTCGCGCATGCCCTGGGAATTCCGCTCGACACCGTCCACACCTCGAAGAACGGCCGCCCGATGAAGATCGCCAACGGCGGCACGCCGATCAAGGAGCTGATCGGCTGATCGACGCCGGAAGGACAACGTATGCGGGCCGATGACCCCGCCGGGACAATGTGTCCCGCGCGGGGTTTTTTTTGCGCCGGCGAGCTGCGCCCGTGGGAGGCGCAAGCAATCGCTCCTCGATGTACAGGAACGCACTGGTCCTTGAGACTCAACCCGGACGGATGCACACAAACGGGTGACGTCGCGGTCAGGCGCGGGGCGCCTCGGCGCGCAGCGGCCGCATCATCAGCGACTG
>JBLMWR010000377.1:0-5508 GCA_050257335.1 Deltaproteobacteria bacterium
ATTGCGGACCTACCGCGATCTGGATCTGTTCGTCAAACTGCTGGAACCCGTGATGCTGCTGGTGATGGGGGTGGTCATTCTGTTCATCATGATCGCCCTGCTGCTGCCCGTCATGAATTCCGCCGGCGCCCTGAGCTGAAAAAAAGGAGAATGCCCATGCGAAACGTGAAATTGAACCGAAGAAAAACGATCCGCGGCGGTCGCCCGGGATTTACGCTCATGGAAATCCTGATCGTGCTGGCGATTCTCGCCGTCATCATCGGGCTGGTCCTCCCCAACCTCCTGGGGCAACAGAAGCAGGCGACGATCAAAGCGGCGAAGCTCCAGGTCAGCGCCGTGGAGGATGCCCTCAAAATCTATGCGGCCGGTCACGACGCCGAATTTCCCGCATCGTTGGATGCGCTCATCAACAAACCTGCGGGAGACGAGCGGTGGTCCGGCCCGTATCTTGAAAAAGGTAAGGTCCCCATCGATCCGTGGGGGAATCCGATCCAGTACCAGTATCCCGGTCAGCATCAGGCGGGGGGCGACCGCCCCGACGTCTGGTCGATGGGCCCCGACAAGTCGTCGGGGAACGCCGACGACATCACGAATTGGGGAACGTGATGAAGCGGCGTCTGACGGCCGTAATTCAAACCGGTCAAGCGAGTGTGGCCGGGGCTGGAGCAACGCGAGGCCCCGGAAGGTGAGGAGACATGCACAACTTTGGCACGTCGCCATGCCGTTCGCGCGGCGGTTTCACCCTCTTCGAGTTGCTGATCATCCTGGCGGTCCTGGTGACAGTCGTGGCCGTCTCGTGGCCGGCTCTCGAACAGTTCCATCTGCAGTATCAACTGCGCCAGGGGGGAGCGCTCGTTCAGGCGCGGATGGCCGGGGCCCGCGTCCATGCCGTCGATACGGGAGTTGACTATCAGTTCCGTTTCGAACCGGGGGGGCCAGCGGTTCATCGTGCTCCCCAATGACCCGCAGGCGCTGGCCGAGTCGAACGCCGGTGCCGGTATGAACAGCGGCGGCGGCATGAATGCGGCCACGGCCAACCACACCGTGACGCATTTTCCAAAAATTGCCGGCAGGCTTCCCTCCCCCAACGCTCATTTCGACCCCGCCAGCACCGGGGGCAGTCCTCCGCAGCCCATTCCCGGCGAATGGCTGTCCGGAATTCGCGATGCCGACCAGTTGAATGGCGTGAACTGGTCGGCCCCCATTCTGTTCCACGCCGACGGCACCGCCGCCGCGGCGCAAGTCATCATTCTCGACAGGAAGTCGCGGACGGTGACGGTCTCGGTCCGGGCGCTCACCGGGGGCGTCAGCGTTTCGCCGATCGTGAGCGGAGGGACGCGATGAGAAAGACGCGTACCGCGTTCCCAAGCTCCGCCTGGGAACACGGAAAGAAGAACGCGGCCTGTCCGGCTGTTCGGTTTCGGGCCGTTGGAGTCCAGGCTTCAGCCGGCAGGCCTCGCCGGAACCCGTCTGAAGGCGGGATTCCAGCAGCAGCCCGCTCCCGCCGCGGGCTGTCGCTGTTCGAGATCATCATCGCCCTGGCGATCTTCATGGGATCGATCGCCGCCATCGGGCAACTCGTTTCGACCGGCGTGCGCGGGGCGGTCCAGGCGCGGCTGCAATCGCAGGCCGTGATCCGGGCCGAAACCAAAATGGCCGAAGTCGTTTCAGGCAGCGTCAGCCTGCACGGTTCCTCGAGCGGCGGCTTCCCCGACGATCCCTCGTGGACGTGGAGCGTGACGGTCGCTCCCAGTCAACACGCGGGATTGTACTACGTCGAAGTGACCGCGGCGCATTCGGCGGGGACGGCGACGGGCCGACAGTCGTTTTCACTGCGGCGGCTGATGCGCGACCCGCAAATGGCACTCGACGCTTATTACGCCCAGCAGGAAGCGGCCGCGAACGGGAGCGGTACGGGCGGCTCCAGCACCGGCACAGGAAGCGGCACGTCCGGCGGCACCGGCACCAGCAGCGGAGGCGGCAAATGAGAGACGGCTCCTTTGCTGGGCTTTCTGGGCGTGGGGTCCCTGTGTTTCAGGGGCCTTCGAACTCCAGAGTGCGCGCCGCGAATCGACGTACCGCGTTTCCGAATCCCGCGGGTCGCACTGCAGGAAGCCGCGGTGATTTCAGAGCGGAACGTTGTCGTGCTGCCACTCCCCACCCCCTTCGCTTGAGGCTCGGCGCGTGCGACCCGATGTTCGTAGTACCGCCTTCAGGCGGCAAAAGGAGCGACATGCGGCAGCAGTGCGAACCGGCTGAAGCCGGTACTGCGAACGGCTGCACCCGCCACGGCTTTACGCTCCTGGAGGTTCTCGTCGCGCTGTCTCTGTCGCTGCTCTTGATCGCCGCGGTCTACTCCGGGCTGAACCTGTACTGGCGCTATTCCGCGGCGGGACAGGCCGACGTCGAGCAATCGCAGTTGGCGCGGGCCCTGCTGCGGCGGATCGAGCTGGACGTGCGTTCGGTCATGTATCGCCCGCCGCCCGCCGCCGCCAGCACCCAGTCCTCGACTTCCAGCGGTGGCACGTCAAGCGGGGCGAGCGGGAACAGCGGGAGCAATTCCAGTGGAGGCGGGAACAATTCCGGAAGCACCGGGAGCAATACCGGCGGTGCCCGAGGCGCGACCGTAAGCCGCAGCGCCCCCAACAGCCCTGGAGGAAACGCAGCCGCCGGCGGAACGGGGGGCAGTTCCAGCAGCGGCACAAGCGGCGCCAGCAACTCGGGGCAATCAACCGATACCGAGGCGACGACTCCTGACGACGCCTACGGCACCTCCACCACGGGACTTTTCGGGAACGCCACGACATTGCTGATGCACGTCAGCAAGCCCGGAAACGAACAGATGGCCCTGCGCCTGGCCATGACCGGAAATCAGCAGACGCGCATCAGCGACCTGGCCACCGTGGCGTATTTTGTTTCCGGCACGGCGACCGGGACGCTGCAGAATTTCGCATCCGGTCCCGGGCTGGCACGACTCGAAGGAGACCGCCTGGCGCTGAGCATGGCCGACCAGCAGTCGAACACGACAACAATGGCCGGGCACACCGAAATCCTTGCTCCGGAAGTCACCGCCTTGCGATTCATGTACTTCGACGGTTTTCGCTGGCGCAATGACTGGGACAGCAAGGTTTTGGGAGGGCTGCCCAGGGCGATCGAAGTCGAAATCGCGCTGCAACCGCCCGCGGGCAATGCGCGGCAGGGCCTGCAACGAGCGAGCAGCGCGCCGAGCGTCTACCGCCTGGTCATCGCCGTTCCGCTGGCCAAACCGATCGATTCGGCAACCATCCTGGCGCAATGAAGGGCAGGAGCATCATGCAACGCCGACAATTCGCAGCCGCCCCTCGCGTTCCTGGCATCCCTCGTTCCCAATCTCCGCTTGGGAACGAGGGCAACGAGGACATGCAGAGCGAGATGTGCGGCGTCCGCATGGGCAGCGTGCTGCTCGTCGTTCTGGTCGTGGTGGCCCTGCTGGCGCTGGGGGCGTATACGTTTGCGGAATTGATGATCGTGGAAGCGGAAGCGACCGCCACGTACGGGCGCGAGGTGCAGGCGCGGGCCCTGGCCGATTCGGGAGTCGAGCTGACCGCGAGCCTGCTCGAGAAGCGGTACGAGCAGGGCCCGCAAAGCTTCTACAGCAATCCGGAATGGTTCGGGGGGCCGCTGGTGCGCGATTCGACCAGCGCCAAAGGCCGGGGTCATTTCATGGTCGTATCGGCGGCCGAACAGGACACTACCGGCCGCTCGATCCGCTTCGGTCTCGTTGACGAATCGTCGAAACTGAATTTGAATGCGCTTGCGGCGTGGCGTCAGGCCAAGACGCTGACCGATGCCCAGGCCGAAACGATGCTCACTTCGCTCTCCCCCGACCTTACCGTCGAAATCGCCGATGCCATTCTCGACTGGATCGACACGGATAAGAATCCGATGCAGAACGGCGCCGAGAGCGACTATTACCAGACCCTCAATCCCCCCTACCCCGCCAAAGACAACGCCCTGGATACGCTCGATGAACTGCTTCTGGTGCGCGGGATGACGCCGGCGCTGTTGTTCGGTGAAGACACCAATCACAACGGCGTGCTCGACCCCAATGAAAACGACGGCGCCGCCACCCTGCCTGTCGACAACGCGGACGGCGTCCTGCAGCGCGGCCTGTCGCAATTCCTGTCCGTGTACAGCCGCGAGACCAACCTGCGCCCCGACGGCACGCCGCGGATCAACGTTAACCAGTCCGACCTCACGGCCCTGTACAACGCGGTGACCAACGAGTTCGGCGAGAAGATGGGACAGTTTATCCTTGCCTACCGGCTGTTCGGCCCGGCTTCGGGAGGCAGTTCGGGGGGAACGGGGTCGAACGCCGGCGGCAACGCCCTTGCCAGCAACAGCAGCGGCGGGGGAAGCGGCGGCAACGGTAGCAGCGGAGGGGGCGGAAGCGGAGGGGGTACCAGGACGATCGGGGGCGGAGGCGGAATGAGTCCCGGCGGCGGCAGGAGCGGTACCAGCGGTAACACGGGGAGCACCAGCAACACGAACACCGGCGGCACCGCTGGCACCGGCGGAACGAGCAGCAACAAAACCGGCACAAGCACGAACACCAGCGGCAGCAGCACCGGCGGGTCGTCGGCGCAGGGCAACAGCGCCGGGGGCGGATCGAATTCCTCCGGCGGCGGATCGCAGAAGCCCGCGGCCGGAGCGCGCACCTCGGCCACCAACAGGCAGAACGCGGTCATGGTCGGCGGCATGGACATCAGCAGCGGGGCGAAATACACACTCAAGTCCCTGTACGAGCTGTTCGGGGCGAAGACCGCCAATGGCACGATCGACGGCAAGGCGAATACTTCGCTCTCAAGCCCCTGGTCCAGTACTCCTGCCGATATTGCAACCTACGCCCTGCAGATGAACGACGCGCTGACGCTCACGGACAATCCGTACATCGACGGGCGGATCAACGTCAACCTGGCTCCGCGCGAAATCCTCCTTGGGATCCCGCCGCTGGCGACCAACGCTGCGCTCGTCGACGCCATCGTGGGAGCGCAAATCAAGGGGACTGCCGCGCAATCTTCGTCGCAGTCGACCGAGCGCCTCACCACGGCGTGGCTGGTGACGACGACGCTCACCGACATCAACACGCTGGAGTCGCTCGACCCGTTCATCACGGCACGCGGCGACGTATTTCACCTGCAATCGGTGGGGTACTTCGAAGGAGGCGGCCCGATGGCCCGCGTCGAAGCCGTCATTGACGCCACGCAAATCCCGCCGCAGGTCGTTTTCATGCGCGACCTGACCGAGCTTGGTCGCGGGTTTTCAAACAGCCTGTTGCCCTCGACGGCGCAGGCCTCAAGATAATCGGATTTTCTGCGATCACGTTCATCCGCTACACACGACAATTCAGCCATTTTCGCGGCACGTGGCATCCCGAACTGCGGTTTCGGGGTTGCCTCGGGCCAGCGCGGCGCCGATGATGGAGGGGGAGTAATTTATGCCGGAACTTCTGGCCATTGAATGGGAGCA
>JBLMWR010000378.1:0-2671 GCA_050257335.1 Deltaproteobacteria bacterium
CCCGCTTCAGATGCGGATTTCCCGTTGTCGGGAAATCGGCCCGGTCGGGGGAGAACCGTCGGCAGGGCGCCGGTTATAATCAAGCAGGGTTCGTTCGAACCCAGAGGACTTTTCCGCATGAGAAAAGGGAACAGGCATTGCGCGAGACACTCTTTGCTTTCAGCTCTACGGCGCACCTTGCACGCCTTCCTGTCGGATCACGACGTTGTCGGTCGCGAAGAATCTTGCACCCCGGCTGGGGTGCCGGCAATTAACCGGGGGTCGAGCGAAGCGATACCCCCGGTTCTGATTCGATCATGGAACTGCACCCTGGAGGGGTGCCAGCGGATGTCGCCATTGAGAATAACGCCGATTTCGGCAGTGGAAACAATACGTGACGGATCCGTCGGCAGTGCGGCTGCGACCCCTCCGGGGTCGAATGGACGGCCGCCACCCAGAGGTCTGTTGTGCAATTAACAACTGTTCGATTTGCCGCTCGGAGCCCGTCCCTTTTTTTAACCCGCCGTGCTTGCCGCCAGACCCGTCATCATGCCCCATTCGTTGAATTCGCCTGTTGACCAGATCCAGCCTGCTGACGGATCGGTGATTGCCGCGCAGCCACGCAACGCCGTTTATCAGGCCCGCGGCATCACCAAGGTGTACCACATGGGGGAGGTCGACGTGCACGCCTTGCGCGGCGTCGACCTCGACCTCTACGAAGGGGAGTTCGTCGTTCTGCTGGGACCTTCCGGCAGCGGCAAATCGACGTTGCTCAACATTCTCGGCGGGCTCGACGTTCCCACCGAGGGGACGGTGAATTATCGCGACCACGATCTCACCAAAGAGGACGATACCCTCCTGACCACCTACCGCCGCGATCACGTGGGGTTCGTGTTCCAGTTCTACAACCTGATTCCCAGCCTCACCGCCCGCGAAAACGTGGCGCTGGTCACCGAGATCGCCCGCAACCCCATGTCGCCCGAGGAAGCGCTGACGCTGGTCAACATGGACCACCGTCTCGACCACTTCCCCGCGCAGCTCTCGGGGGGCGAGCAGCAGCGGGTGGCGATCGCCCGCGCGATTTCCAAGCGCCCCGACGTGCTCCTCTGCGATGAGCCCACCGGCGCGCTGGATATCTCCACGGGCATCCTCGTGCTCGAAGCCATTCAGCGCGTCAATCGAGAACTGGGGACGACGACGGCGGTCATCACGCACAACGCGGCCATCGCCGACATGGCCGACCGCATCATCTCTGTCGCCGACGGACGGATCTCGAACGTCCGCACCAACACGCACAAGCTCCAGCCGCAGGACCTGCACTGGTAATGAAGGCCATCGACCGCAAGCTGGTGCGCGACATGCTGCATTTATGGGGACAGATTCTGGCGATCTGCGCGGTGATCGCCTGCGGCGTGGCGACTTTTGTGATGTCGCTCAGCGCGCTCTACGCCCTGCAGACGACGCAGATGACCTATTATGACCGCTACCGCTTCGCCGACGTCTTCGTCGGGCTGAAGCGCGCTCCCAACGCCCTGGAGGCGCGGCTGGCCGAAATTCCCGGAGTCGCCCACGCCCAGACGCGGGTCGTCCGCGACGTGACGCTCGACTTGCCGGACCTGAACGAACCGGCGATCGGACGGCTGATTTCCATCCCTGAAAACGGCCAGATTCAGCTCAATGCTCTGCACCTGCGAACGGGCCGGTACATCGAGCCCGGACGCGACGATGAGATCCTGGCCGCCGAGGGATTCGTCGAAGCGCACGGACTGCACCCCGGCGACAAGATTACGGCGATCATCAACGGCCGGCGGAAGGACCTGCGGATCGTCGGTACGGCCCTTTCTCCGGAATACGTCTACACGATTCGCCTGGGGGCGCTCGTCCCGGACGACAAGAGGTTCGGCGTGTTCTGGATGGGCCGGCAGGCCCTGGCGTCGGCGTTCGACATGGAAGGGGCCTTCAACGACGTCTGTCTCGACCTCACGCCAGGGGCCGATGAACAGGAAGTCATCGAACGGCTGGACGAAATCGTCAGGCCCTACGGCGGCCTGGGAGCGCACGGCCGCCGCGACCAGATCTCGAACCGGTTTCTGTCGGATGAAATCCGGCAATTGCAGCGGATGGGGACGATTATCCCGTCCATTTTTCTCTCGGTCGCCGCTTTTCTGCTGAACGTCGTTCTGTCTCGGATCGTGGCCCTGCAGCGCGACCAGATCGCGGCCCTCAAGGCCTTCGGTTACAGCAATCTGGCGGTCGGCGTCCACTACCTCAAGCTGGTGCTGGCCGTGGCCGTGGTCGGCGTCGTTCTGGGATCGATCTGCGGTTACTGGTTCGGCCTCAACATCACGAAGATTTACACGCGGTTCTACAAATTCCCGATGCTGTATTTCACGCTGCCCCCGAAAGTGGCGCTCTGGGCGCTGGGGGCCAGCGCCGGGGCCTCGATCGCCGGGACTCTGAACGTCATCCGCCGGGCGATCCACCTGCCTCCCGCCGAAGCCATGCGCCCCGAGCCTCCTGCCGCGTACCGCCTGACGGTTCTCGAGCGGCTGGGGCTGAAGGATCTGTTCTCGCAGCCGACGCGAATGATTCTGCGGCACCTCGAACGGCGGCCGTTCAAGGCGTTCTTTTCGTCGTTCGGAATGGCGCTGGCGGTGGCAATTCTCATCCTCGGCCGGTTCTCCGCCGACTC
>JBLMWR010000379.1:0-3215 GCA_050257335.1 Deltaproteobacteria bacterium
CTGTCCCAGTTGTCGGGCGAGGCTCATCCACACAGCGATAGCGCAGTCAGGATTGCAAATGTGACCCACAAAATGCGGGCGATTCCCCGTGAAACTCGGATGAGCGCGAGATACGCAAAGACTGCGACAAGGGCGGCATACACGACGGCGAATATGATTTGAAAACTTCCCATCGCCCGACCTTATCCCCGCAGGCCCGAGGAGCGGAGCAGAAACGCGGCATCTATGGAACCGTGTACTGTGAGCAGAACTCAGTCTACCGCCTGCGAGCCCGACGTTGAATCCCAGTTATTGCCAGCCGCTCCGGGTGTGGCATCACGACTCGATGTGGTACACTTTGAGCATGGAGAACAAATCGCCCGGTGCGGCGGTTGCCGTCGAACGGTTGCTGTCCGCCGTCCTGCTGACGAGTTTTTTCCTGCCAGCGATCTATTTCGGCATCCTGATGCTGGTTGGCAGTGGCGAGAGTCGGTCGGCGGCAATGCTCATTTGGATCGCTTCAGCTCTGATACCGATTTCCGTCGTTTCAACCTCGAAACAATCAGTGTTGGCGAAATTTGGGCAAGTGCTCCTGGCTGCCGGCGTCTGGATCGTAATTCAGCTCGTAACAGCCGTTGTCTTCGGCTTCATCGCACTTACGCAGAGTGGACTGTCGGGAATTTAGTGAGACGAGTTCGGCGATAGCGCTGTAACCGTCAGTCACGTCATTGTACCAGATCCTGCGCGTCCGCAAGCTCACTGTCGTCCAGGTGCATGTACCTCTGGGTCGTCGAGATATTGGCGTGCCCCAGGAGGCGACGGGCGAACTCGATCCCCTTCTCCCGGCAGATCTTCGTCCCGCACTCGTGGCGGGCCAGGTACAGCACCAGGTCCCGCGGCAGACCGGCGAGGTCCCGCAACCGGGAGTACGTCCGGCTGAGATTGGGGACTCTCCATGCCTTTCCGGCCGGGGCGAGAAAGGCTGGTCCCTCCATTCGCGTGCCGATCGCCTGATCGAGCAGTTCCCCGAGTTTCCGGCCGATCGGGATTCGTCGGGGCTGCCCCGTCTTGCGGACGGTCTTGTGCTCTTTCAGCGTGATGACGCATTTTGCCCGGTCCACGTCCGCAATCGTCGCCCGGCACAGTTCGCCAGGTCGAGCCCCACACTGACGCAGGGCTGAATAGATCAACCGGAACGCCGGTGACGCCTTGGCGAGAACCGCTTCCGTCTCAGCGGCACGCCATCGCCGAATCGGAATTCCGGCGGTGTGAAGGTCACTGGCCGTTGATCGGCAATAAACGCACGCGCGCGAATGAGCTTCATCGATGACCAGGAGGGCACCGGAGCCGAGCTGGCCGCTCGCCAGTCGGTCGCGCGACAGTTTGCCGGATTCGTTGTTGGATTGAGCGTCAGCTCCGCTCCTCCAGCGGCACATAGTGCCGCGGCGCGGGGCCGGTGTATTTGCTCCGCGGGCGGATCAGGCGGTTGTTTTCGGTCTGCTCGATGACGTGTGCGGCCCAGCCGGCGACCCGGCTGGCGACGAACAGTGGCGTGTACAGGTCGACTTCCAGCCCGAGGTACTTGTAGAGCCTGGCGCTGGGCCAGTCGAGGTTCGGCGGGAGCTTCTTCTCTTCGCGGACGACGCGCTCGATGGTGTCGGCGATCTGCTCCAGCGAGGTATCGCCCGCCGATCGGGCCAGGTCGCCGCAGAACTCGCGCAGGATCACCGCCCGCGGGTCCCCTTCTTTATAGACGCGGTGGCCGAATCCCATGATCCGCCGCTTGGCCGCCAGCGCCTGGCGGACCCACGTCTCGGCGTTCTGCGGCGAGCCGACCTCTTCGAGGACTTCCAGCACCCGCTCATTCGCTCCGCCATGCAGGGGACCTTTCAGGGCCCCGACTGCGGCGACAACCGCCGAATGCAGGTCGGACATCGTCGAGGTGACGACGCGGGCGGTGAACGTCGAAGCGTTGAACTCGTGCTCGGCGTACAGGATCAGCGACACATCCATCGCCCGTTCCTGGACAGGGTTCGGGACTTCGCCGGTGATGAGATGCAGCAGATTGCCGGCGAAGCTTAGATCGGGATCGGGCTCCAGGAGCGGGAGGCCTTTGCGCAACCGGTGCCGCGCGGCGATCAGAATCGGGATCTGCGCCAAAAGGCGAATCGTCTTGCCGATGTTGGCCGAAGCGGTGTTTTCGTCAAGCTGCGGATCGAAGTGGGCGACCGCGCTGATGCCGGTCCGCAGGACGTCCATCGATCCCACGTGCAGCGGGATGTTTCGCAACAGCTCGATGATCGCCCGATCGACTTCGGCCGATTCGTCGAGGATGGCCTTGAAGTCGGCGAGTTGCTCTTCGTCGGGGAGGTCGCCGTGAAGCAGAAGGTACGCCACCTCGGGAAAGGTCGAGTGCCGCGCCAGGTCGGTGATCGAGTAGCCGCGGTAGCTCAATCCCCCGGTGATGGTCGAAACGGCCGTCTCGCCGGCGATGACGCCTTCGAGGCCGGGGAAATATTGTTCGGTGGTCATGGTGCAGAATCCTCGCCGCCGCGGGCGTTCAGGTGCGTGACAACGATGCGGATTTCGTCGTAGGTGTACTTGCCGTCCAGCGCGTCGAAAATCGGCTTGAGCTTTTCGGTTCCGACCCGGGCGGCAACTTCGGAAACCTGCCGGTAAATGTCGTCGCTGACCCAGCGCGAGACCGATGCCGGGGGCTGGGCCCGCAGAAAATTGCACAGATACTCCACGGCGGTGCCGCGGGTCCGATTCGTCTGGCGCACGACGTCGTCGATCGTGGCTCCCTTCCGGTACAGCTCGACAGCATGTTCGGCGGTTGACGTGGGCCGGGGCGCTTCCCCGGCGGCATTCGCCGCCTTCGGGACGTGGACATTGTCGCGCGACAGGCCGCGCGACAGGCACGCGCCGTCCAGCGCTTCGAAAAACGCCTGTCCAAAATCACGGAGCTTGGCTTCGCCGATGCCGTAGATCCCCTGCAACTTCTCCATCGCCGACGGACGGATGCGGGCCAGGTCGCGGAGGGTGGCGTCGCCGAAGACGAGGTAGGGAGGAACACCCCGCGCCGCCGCCAGCTTCAGGCGCACGTCGCGCAGGGCTTCGAACAGGTCGCGATCGACCCCTTCCCACGAAGCCGCCTCGCCCTTCGACTGCTTGGGCTTTTCGCGCCCCGTCGCGCCCGCCGCTTTCGCCTTGTCGTACCCCGGCAGGCGCCGCAG
>JBLMWR010000380.1:0-3132 GCA_050257335.1 Deltaproteobacteria bacterium
CTGCTTGAAATCGCCGGCAAACGTCAGAATGCTGGCCTGCGCCCCTCGATGGGCGTCGTCGGTCTGGTGTTCGATAGTGATGATCCGATCGACCGCCTGCAGGAAATCGTCGATCTGCTGGCGCGAGCTTCCGCGCTGTACGGAGCGTGCGTTCTCGACCGCCTTGAGATACTCCTGGGCCCCCTGGACGAGCAGGCCGGCCAGGGCGTGAAGCGGGGCGAAAGAGGGGGCGGTTGTCTGGTCGGGTGGAAGCAGGGCGAGGCGCATGATGGCCTCTTCCAGCTCGTCCGCTGCATCGTCGGCAATATCCAACAGCTCTGGAATCGCCTTCGCGGCATCCCACTGCACCCGCGCCGTGCGGGCCTTGATCACCAGTTCATCGGCCCGATGTTCCCACGTCCTGGCCCGCGCGGCGGCCCGGTCGAGGAACGGACGGTCGCCGGCGGGGCCAGCCGTCACCAGACCGTCGCGAGCGGTTATGGCCAGCTCGACGATCAGGGAGGCGTGCTCGGCGGCGGTTGCCAGAATCCCCTGCTGGATCGTGTTCATGTAATGCCGCAGCTCAGCGCTGATTTCGTCGCGGATGAAGGATTCGGACCAGCCGGCCAGCAGCCCGTCGGCGGCCGTCTTGAGCGTGAATTTCAGGAATTCGGCCGTCTTGTCGGCTCCCAGAAGATCGGAGAGTTGCCCGCCGATCTGCAGGGGGACTCTGCCCGCCACCTGCAGGGCGTCGAAGATGAGCCGCTCACCCCCCAGTTGCAGGAACCCGCGGTGGCCCATGTCATTGTCCGCCGCCCATTTCAGGACTTCCAGACAGACACGCTTCGGCGCGAACTTCCGCAATCGCTTGCGGGCGCGGTTCCAGTCGATCAGGAACACGAGCCGTGAGCCGAGGAATCGCAGGTAGCGTTCCAGGTCCCCCTCGTCGCGGGCCGCGTAACGTCCCACACAGAGGTGATACAACTGGTCCTCAAGTCCCGCGGCCCGCCTCGAGCGCGTATCCTCCCACTGGACCGCGAAGGGAGCAAACAGACTTTGGAAAAACAGCACGCGGGGAAGATGCACGTCGGTGTGCGTCATCGTCACTTGCAACTCTTCGACATGCACAACGAGAACGTGGGCATCGGTGGTGCCGATGTCGTTCTGGATCACCAGGCGGCTGCCGGCGCGGGTCGCGGTCGTCTCCAGTCCGGGATGGTCGAATTTGAGGGCCCGAGTCTGGTTGACGCCCGACATGAAGGCCGCAATCAGGCGCCGGTCCGGCTCCGTGACGGCGTACACCCGGGCCTGATCGATCGACTCGCCGGCGATCTCCTGTTGAATCCGGTTCAGGTCCTTGTGCAGGTCCATCACCAGGCGATGAAAGGTCTCGTCGCCGTTGTGTGCCACCGAAACGATCCGGTCGATGAAATCTCCGGTGGCCTGGTTCGCCGCCGGCGACGGAGTTTCAGCGAGCAAATCTGTCAGCCGCTGCTCGTAGCCCGTTTCCACCGGGCCCGGCCCACCCGTGGCCCCCGCCGCGTGGATCTGAACCGGCGCGAGCATTTCGCGGAGGCTGGCCGTCAGCAGCTCGTGAATCCGCGGGAGCATCGGAATTTCGTAGGCTCCCCCGACCGCCCGGTGACTCTGATCGACCACGTTGTCGAATTCGCCTTCGGCGACATCGCAGGCCAGCCGCTCCTGCCTGAGATCGGTGACCGTCAATTCCGGATGATCGGCATGGCTCCTGGCCGTTTGCAGGAGCGTCATCAGGTACTTGGCCCGATCATTGGCAGCCAGCGCTTCGTTTACCGAATCGGGCAGCAGCAGCGCCGCTTCGCCGAGTTCCCCCACGATCTTCATCTTCCCTGCGGTCGGACGAACCGGTGGGTCGACGAAATCGCTCTCCGGTTCACGTGATACTCCCGACCTTGAACGTGACGGTGAAGGCGCCGGCACGACATGCCGGCCGTATCCCGGCGCGTGCCCCGGCAGGGGCCTGCCGAGGATTCGGTCAAACCCGCTCCAGAGGTCCTCCAGGGATTGCGGCGTGCACCACTTTAGAAACTCACGGCGGGCTTCGCAGAGACGTCGCTGGTCATCGGACATCAGCTTGCGCAATTCCTCCTGGTGGGCCGGATCATCCGTCTGTTTCAACTGCCGGTCAAACCGCGCTTGCGCCGTCACGAGGTCGTTGATCTCACCCAATTTGTCCTGCAGGGTTTCGACGGCCGGATAGAGCCTGTCGCAGAATTCCCGAGAAAACGCCCCGGCCAGCAGCTCCATGGCGTACCGCAACTGCTTGCCGAGAATCCGGAACTGATGCAGGGCCTCGACGTCGTCGGCGTCGACCGGAGCGGCTTCGAAGAAGCGTTCGACGAACGGTCGCAGGCTGTTCCGCGCCCAGTCTCCGAAACGCCACTCTTCGGGTTCGCCGGTCGCCGTCCGGGGAGGCCGCACCCGCTGCAGCAGTTTCTCGATCCGATTGTCGAAGCGGTCGTCGCACTTCAATCGCTCGTAAATCGTGACGAGGGGCTCTTGTGCCGCGGCGCGCTGCTCGCGAAGTTCCTTCATTGACCGTCCGCAATCCCCTTCCCCGCATTGTTTCGTCAGTCGCTCGACGAGCACGTCGAGGTCCCGGGCCTCGTTCGCCGCGCGCCGCAGCCGTTTCAATTGCTTCTCCATCCATGCCAGCCGGCGACGCGGCAGGAGCGGCGCATACATCTTCACCGCTGCCGCTGCGCGGCGCGTCCAGACCCGCAAATGATGGATATTTTCGAGTTCTTCGGTACCGGTTGCGGCCGCCAGCGGCAGGAAATGCTGGACGGCGCCCAGCCGCGCCTGCAGTGAACGCCTCGCCACTTCGATCAGACGATCGTCGGGAGAGACACCGGGAATCCATTTATCCAGTTGTGCGCCGGCCATGGTGCTGCTTTCACATTGCTACCCTTGGAGCATGCCGATCGGCCGCAGGCGGCGGCGCAAAAAAAGCCCCTGCCGCGCGGGAGAGCGAGGAGGGGCATTCATTGCCGCAGGCCGATGCCCGTCAGGAGCATCGACGATGGGCGCGATAATACGCACGGTCACGATCAACTGTCAATGCGTCGCCCAGCCTCTGCCGAAAGGGCTTCGTCAACCGTCCGCGGTCCCCGG
>JBLMWR010000381.1:0-3035 GCA_050257335.1 Deltaproteobacteria bacterium
CCACACATTCCGGAACCATTCACGCATGGCGTCCTCGCCTGGAAATACCGACTCCGCATGGAAATCTGTTCAGAATTATAGGGAACGGCTGCCGGGTCGCAAGGGAACTGGAAACCGGCCATGCGCCGAATTCCCGCGGATGAGAAACCGTAGGTCAGGCTTTCCAGCCTGACCTACAGCCGCTGCGTCAGTTCCGCGAGGCGGTGCACGAGGTCGAGGGCACGGCCCGAGTCGATGGCCTGGGCGGCCTGCTCGACGGCCTCGCGCGGATCGTCGACCCGGCGGGCGGCGAGGAGCCCGGCGGCGGTGTTCGCCAGGACGATGTCGCGCGGTGCCCCGCGCTTGCCGGCGAAGATGTCGCGAATCACCGCGGCGCTCTCGGCCGGCGACTGGATCTGCAGCTCTTCCACCCGGCATTCGGGAAGGTCGAACGTCTGGGCCGTCCAGTGATGTTCGAGCACGTGCGCCCCGGTCACTTCAAACGCCGTCGTCGTCCCCCACAGGCTCACCTCGTCGAGCTGGCCGGCGCCGCAGACGACGTAGGCGTGAGCGCGGCCCAGTTCGGCCAGCGCCCGGGCCAGCCGGTGGGCCGTTTCCTTGCGACCGGCTCCCACGAGTTGAAACTCGGCATTGGCCGGATTGGTGAGAGGACCGAGGAGATTAAAGATCGTGCGGAACTGGAGCTGCTTGCGGACGGGGGCGGCGTGCTTCATCGCCGCGTGAAACAACGGGGCAAAGCAGAACCCGATCTTCAGCTCGTCGACGCACCGCGTCACCTGTTCCGGAGAAAGCTGGATGTTCACGCCGAGCTGCTCCAGACAATCGGCCGAGCCGCTCGTGCTCGAGACACCGCGGTTCCCGTGCTTGGGAACCGGCACGCCGCACGCCGCCACGACGAACGCGGCGGCCGTGCTGATATTGAAGGTGTGCAACTGGTCGCCGCCGGTGCCGCAGGTATCGAGCAGCCCCTGGTGTTTCGTGTGAATTCGGGCGGCCCGCTCGTGCATGGCGCGGGCGGCGCCGACGATCTCGCTGACGCTCTCTCCTTTGACCCGCAGGCCCGTGAGGACCGCCGCTATTTCGACTTCGCTCGCCTGGCCGTCCATGATGGCCGAGAACGCCGCGTATGCCTCCCCGGTTTCGAGATCGTTCCCCGACACCAGGCGGTCGAGGGCATGTTCCAAAGGGGTCATCGCGAAGTCCGGCGAGTGATTCTCTTGCAGCAGCTTGACAGTTCCATAATAACAGAGGGACGATATCCGGCACGAGCCGCCGCGACAATGAAAAAACACGAAGTCTCACGCAAAGGCGCAAAGGAAGAAAAATGAAGCGATTTTCGCTAAAAGTGGCGGTCACTTCGAGACTCCGGGTGAATGGACTTCTTTGCGGCTTTGCGCCTTTGCGTGATTCTCCTTATCGAGCACGCAGACAGTGAGATCCCGGCAGCGCCGCGAAGGACGTTTCGACGCGCCATCGAAAGTTTATGCCCGGAATATTGCTCCATGCCACGCAACACCGACACGCGCGCTATCACGCCGGTTCACGAAACCTTCCGCCCCCTTCGCCGTTACCGACTGCGGAGATTGCCCATCGCCGCCGTGATCGGACTGGCATGTCTCCATCTGGCTGCATCTGCGCCGCGCGCCGCGGAAAAGGCTCCCAACGTCGTGATGATCGTCGCCGACGACCAGGGGTGGACGGATTTCGGTTTCATGGGGCACAAAGTCGTGAAGACGCCGCGCCTCGACCGGCTCGCGGGGGAGAGCGCCTTCTTCCCGAACGCCTACGTCCCTACGTCGCTGTGCCGGGCGAGCCTTGCCACGCTCCTCACGGGCCTCTACGCCCATCAACACAGAATCTGCTGCAACGATCCGCCCGATGGCGTCGACCGCACGGCCATGCATCCCTTCATCAAACAGGCGCCAGCGATCCCCCGGCTGCTCGGGAAAGCCGGCTATCGCAGTTTTCAAACGGGGAAGTTCTGGGAAGGACACTTCTCGAACGCGGGGTTTACTGAAGGCATGACCACCAAAGGCCGGCACGGCGAAGAGGGGCTGGTCATCGGCCGGCAGACGATGCAGCCGATCTACGACTTCATCGAAGCCGCTCCCGAAAAGCCGTTCTTAATCTGGTACGCCCCGATGATGCCCCATGAACCGCACAATCCGCCGCAGCGGATTCTCGACAAATATGCAATCGAAGGGCGGAACATCAGGCTGGCGAAATACTACGCCATGTGCGAATGGTTCGACGAAACATGCGGCCAGTTGCTCGATTATCTCGACGGCCACAAGCTGCGCGACAACACGCTTGTCGTCTTCGTCGTGGACAATGGTTGGATCCAGGAGACCGGCGACGTGCGCGCCACGCGCGACCCTTTCGCCCCCAGGAGCAAGCTCTCGCCGTACGACGGCGGCCTGCGCACTCCGGTCCTCTTGCGCTGGCCTGGCCACACGAAGGCCGGGCGCTATGACGATCTCGTCTCGACGACCGACCTGGCCCCGACAATTCTTGACGCCGCCGGAATTGCACCCCTGAAGGAGTTGTCGGGATTGAATCTTCTCGGGACCGCGGCGGGCAAAGGGCCGCTCGCGCGCGACGCCGTGTTCGGCGAAATTTTTGTCCACACGGCAGTGAATCTCGATAAGCCCGCCCTGAACCTGACCCATCGCTGGGTTCGCGCCGGCGACTGGAAGCTGATCCTCTTCGAAGACGACAAAACACCCCCCGAGCTGTACAACGTCAAGGACGACCCGTTCGAGGAGAAAAACCTTGCCGGCGCGAACGCCGGGCGCGTCCGGGAGCTCTCAGAGCGGATCGAGGCGTGGTGGCAGGTTCGCTGAGAGGCCGTGAAAAAATCGAACCAGGGGGACTTCCCAATTAAAATGCGGCGATGCCGCATTTTAGTTGGGAAGCCCGCAGTTGTTCTTCTGCGTTCCCCAACCCCAAATTACAGCATGCGATACGTTAAATTGCGCATGGAGTGTATGAGAAAACCCTGAAGCGGGTTTTCTCATACACTGTCCCCCTGGTTC
>JBLMWR010000382.1:0-4615 GCA_050257335.1 Deltaproteobacteria bacterium
CCAGGACGCGTCGCATTTCCGCCCGCGGGTTGGTCAGATACGCGTCGTAGTGGGTCACGATACGAAGTGCTGGATCGGAACTTTCGAGAATGCGCTCGTTATAGTTCCTCCAGAGAGCCAAGCCCATCGAGTACGAAAAGTAATTGCGCCGGCGCAACGAAAGCGCGACCTCCAGCGGATTACGCAAGCAGATGACGACTCGCGATTGAGGCAATAATCGGGTCCAGAAAGGCAGTGTCAGGCTGTTCCGCGGGTCCTTCCAGCCCCACGGAGAATGGTCCGCGAATTCCTGAAGCACCTGTTCCGCACTGCCGCGCAGCCGGGAAAACACGGGCTCCCATTTTCCCCGCACCGCAGGCGGATAATCCCATCCTCCACCGAGTTCATGGAGGATCACGTCGTTGAGTCGAACGAACTTCGTGTTCTCCCAGAAGCCGTCCGGGTTTTCCTGCGATGCGGGCATCAGATCGCGTTTCTCGCCCAAATACAGACCGCACAGGTGCATCAGCATGGCTACCATCGACGTGCCTGAACGATGCATTCCCGCGATGCAAACCGGTGCCGGCTTTTCCGAGCCGGGCGCGTTGAGCGTGCATCCGGCGATTGTCGCTGGACAATGTATGGCTGGCTGGTTCAATGTGCTTCACTCCGAGTTTGATTTGGCAACGCGAACCGCGACGGAAGGGTGGGCGCGGGCTCCATCACGATCACGTCCTGTCCGACGGCTCAAGGCCGTTCGACGGCGGCTTCATACCGTTTCCGTTCCAATTCGCGCTCCATTTTCCGACGGGACGAATTTTTCCGACGGGACGAATTGCCCCTCGATTCGGGCGCCGATTGCCGCATCGGCTCTCGCCTCTTTTCTGGCGCCGACCGCCGCGTCGCAGCGAACGAGCCCCAATTGCCTGGCGGCGATGTCAAACACATGAACCGCCTGTCCCGCACGATACACGCCGCGGACCCAGGCTCCCACCGCCGCCACGCCAAGCAGGGCCGCGGCGATCGCCGCCGGCCAGAGCTGGAAGACGGCGGCCATGACCGCCGAACCGCACGCTCCCCCGAGCAGCAGCCTGGTGTAGCCGCTTGCCCTCAGGCGGAACCGGGCCTGGATAAGGCGTTTTCCGCTCCCGTGCTCCTCCTGGACGGTGCACACCTGGACGACTGTCCAGGGATGGCAATAAATTTCGAGGTCCCAGTCCCGCCACCCCGCATCGATCGTCTTGCCCCAGCGATGCTCGTTCAGGTACGCGACAACCATCCCCAACAGCTCGATGCGTCCGGATCCATCCTCGGTCCAGTAGTGCGCGATCCGCTTTCCGGTGAATGACAGGCGGTTGCGGGCCGTGTCGGGAAAGGGCCCGGCCAGAGGAGGCCGATAGGCGAAGAACCGCGTGCGGTAGCGGCTCCACGAGCGGACGAGCGGCTGCGCGTAACAGAGCCACGTCAGCACAAGACGCGATGGCAGCCCCATATATTCCGGCGCCAGGCAGGCCTGGCGGGCCTGCAGTCCGGCGACCAGCACCGACAGAACGAACATGGCCGCGGAGGCGATCGCCAGAAGCGGCCAGTGCAGGCTGGCAATTCCCACTCCCAGCGTCGCCAGCAGCCATTCGAGGCTGCTGGGAAGGCTAGCCCAGTGCGCCGGTCCGGGTGTGTAAAGGGTCTGAAAGAGCCCGGTCCCGAACACTCCCCGATAGACGTTTGCCTGCTTCAGCCGCAGCCCCTGAAGCGACGTCCCGTACAGAATCCCGCGCCACTTGCCGTCGCCGCGCCCGTTGAAACGGTCGGGGTGCTTGAAGCGCAGGAGCGCCTCGGCTTCGCCGTAGCCCGCCTGCTGACGGAGATAGGCGCGGGGATTCTGGCGGCGGTGATGCCAAACGAACGCTCCGGGCGCAAAAGTGATCCAGTACCCCGCTTGCTGCAGCCGCCAGCACACGTCAACGTCGTCGCCGGCCTTGCGGTACTGGACATCGAAGCCGTCGATGGCCAGCAGCACATCCCGCCGAAAGGCCATATTGCAGCCGGGAATGTGTTCTGCGACATGGTCGCTTTCGAGCACGTGCATCGGTTGCCCGGGGGCAGCGGCGACGCAACCGGCCAGCCAGCCGTCTTCCGGAGTCAGGTTCGGCCCGCCCACCGCCGCAGCGTCCGTACGCTCGAATTGGTAGACCAGGTGCGTCAGCCAGTCCGGGTCGGCGAAGCAGTCGGCGTCGGTATAGGCGACGAGCGATCCGGTCGCCGCCCTGAGGCCGGCGTTCCGCGCCGCGCTCAACCCCAGGTTTTCCTGGTGAATGGCGCGCACCGACGGAAATCGCGAGAGGATCGACCGTGTTTCGTCGGTCGAGCCGTCGTTCACCACGATGACCTCGTAGTCGGGGTAGTCCAGTTCCGCCAGGGAGCGCAGGCATTGTTCGAGCGTTCGCGCACCATTATACGAGCAGACCACGACCGACACGCGAGGGACCGCGGGGAGCATCTCGCGGGGCGAGCATCGGAACAGCTCGTGCAGCGCATGCAGCGAGGCCTTCGGGAACCGATCGCGATGCGTGATCCCGAAGGCCCAGTCCTCGATCGGAAATCCGCCGGTGTGCCAGTCGTCGGTCCACGAAAAGATGAAGGCTCCGGCGAGCCCCATCAGCGCAGCTTCACGCAGGTGGCCGGTCAGGAATTCGGCTTGCCGCATTTCGCCATGGCGCATCGTGTCGAGGCCCAGTTCCCCCAGAACGAGCGGCTTTTCGCCGACGAGGTTCTGGATGCGCACGAGATAGCGGCGGAAGACGTCGCGGTCGTGGAGATAAACGTTGAACGTGGCGAAATCGAGAAACGGAAGCTCCAAGTATTCGGTGGGGGGAAAATTGGCATACGTCACCAGGCCCTCGGGGTCGGTCTGCCGGGCCACATCCGCAAGCTCGGATATAAACCGCTCGACGCGGTTGGCCCCATGCCAGCGGACCACGTCCGGGGGAATTTCATTGCCGACGCTGTAGGCCAGCACGCAGTCGTGCCGCCGGCCGCGCGCGGCGATATTCCCAACCACCTTCCGGGCCTCTTTCTGCGCCGCCTCGCTGTCGAGAAAGCACAGATGCTTGCGCCACGGGGCGTCGATGAGTACGCCGATTCCGGCTTCGTCCGCCTGCTCGAGCACCCGCTCGGGGGGGAGATGGTACGTGCGAATCGCATTGATCCCCGTCGAGCGCATCGTGGCGAAGTCTTGCCGCACGCGCTCGGGCGCGGGGAAGGGCTCGCCTGCGGCGTTCGCGGCGAAGGGGCCGTAGGTCACCCCGTTGATCCGCATCCGCCGGCCGCCGACCGTAAAGGCCTTCCCGTGCACCTGCAGGCGCTCGGCGGGCGGAACCGCCCTCTCGACAATAAAATCACGCGCGTTAGGCCCGAGTCTCTCTGTCCTCGCCAGGACAGCCTCGATGTCCTTCACCCGACTTCTCCTTGGGCCCGCCGGGAGTGCAAACAGTTTGCCATCATGGCGGAACCATCGGCAGACCTCCACTTCCTTTTGAATCTGCCAACGGAGAACGTTGCCTCGGGCGGCATTCTACTGAGGGGCTGCACCGCAGGCAAATCATAATCAGGGTGATTAACAGAAATTTCTTGAAAATCGTGCGGTTCGCTGAGGAAACCGCCTCCTATTTTATTCTGGCAGGGATTTGAACCCGCGACCATCAAGGCGAACGGCCTGACATTGAGTCAGGCCGTTTGACGCGATAGCGGATTTCCTGCGAAAAGTCGGGACGGCGGGATTTGAACCCACGACCTCTTGCACCCCAAGCAAGCGCGCTAGCCAGGCTGCGCCACGTCCCGTGTCGGGTGGCGGTTTCCACCGCTCCAATGTTATGGCAGGCACGGCAACGAATTGCAAGGGCGGAGGGCCGGCTTGCAAGCTTATGGCGAGTCTGTAATACTTTGCAGACTCGGAATTGAGCAGGTTTTCTCAGATCTAGACGGTCGCCGGGCACCGGCGGTTCGGTCGGGGAGGGATTTTTGCGGTGATTGCCAGCGTGAAAGAAACGGTCAACGTGGCGGACATTCTGCAGGGAACGGGAACCTTTGGGGCGGAAGAGGTGCGAAAGCTCGAAGAGGCGCTGGTTTACGGCCAGTGTGCCGAGCTGCGCCAGTCCGCCAACGTCTTGCAGGATCAGATCGACGAGGGGGAAAAGGCGAAAGGAAAGCTCCTGCGTGCGGGGATTGCCATGTACCTCCTTGGCGACCACGCCGCCGCCGAACCGATCCTCGCGAAAATCTCGGGGGACGGTCTGGCCGACTTTTATCACGGGCAGGTGCTGCTGGCGCTGGGGCGAAACCAGGACGCGGCCAGGGCCTTCGAGCAGGCGGCGAAACACGGCTACGATTCGGTGCAGTGCCTGCTCCATCGGGCCGGGGCCGTTCGCGCTCTGGGGCACATCGAGCAGGCCGAAGAGCTGCTCAAACAGGCGGCGGGGTCCGGCGGCGGAACGCGGTCCGAGTATTGCTACCAGATGGGGTGCATCCTGGCCGACCAGGGAGACACCTACGGCGCCGTCGAGTATTTCGAGCGGGCGATCGACATGAACGCCAATCACCAGAAGGCGCTCTTCTGGCTGGCGGGGATCAACGCCTCGCG
>JBLMWR010000383.1:0-8964 GCA_050257335.1 Deltaproteobacteria bacterium
CGCTACCGCCTGCGACGGAGGATCAAATGGTAGCCGATCTCGCGACCGCCATCACCGCCGCCCCGCCTGACATCAAGGCCGATATCCGGAACCTCAGCTTCCATTACGGCCGCAACCAGGCGCTCAAGAACGTCAACCTGGCGCTCCCCGTCAACGCCGTCACCGCCCTCATCGGGCCCTCGGGCTGCGGCAAGACAACACTGCTGCGGTGCTTCAACCGCATGCACGACCTCTATCCCGGGAACCGCTACGAGGGTCAGATTCTGCTCCGCCCCGGCAACCTCGACATCGTCAGCTCCCGCGTCGACCCCATGGAAATGCGGCTCCGGGTGGGGATGGTCTTCCAGAAACCCAATCCCTTCCCCAAATCGATTTTCGAGAACGTGGCGTTCGGCCTGCGGCTCAAGGGAATCAGCCGGCGGGAGGGGCTCGCCGAGCGCGTGGAAGCCGCGCTCCGTTCCGCCGCCCTGTGGGAGGAAGTCAAAGACCGCCTGAAGCACTCGGCCTACGCCCTGTCGGGGGGGCAACAGCAACGCTTGTGCATCGCCCGGGCCCTGGCCCCCGAGCCCGAAATGCTCCTCTTTGACGAGCCCACCTCGGCCCTCGACCCCGCCGCCACAGCCCACATCGAAGACCTGATCTACCAGCTCAAGGACCGCCTGACGATCGTTATCGTCACGCACAACATGCAGCAGGCGGCCCGGGTGTCGGATGAAACGGTCTTTCTCTACCACGGCGAAGTCGTCGAAGCCGACAAGACCTCCACGATCTTCGAAAACCCCTCCAGGCCCCTCACCTCGCAGTACCTCACCGGCCAGTTCGGCTAGCCCGGATGACCGGACTCCGAATACCAACCCGAAGCGCCAGCGAGGGAGTGCGTCGGGACGCGCCTTGCCACGCCGAGAGGCTGTGAATTCTCGTAGTGCGGACTTTAGTCCACACGAGCTGCAGAGACGGGGCAGGCCCCTGCGCGTCCGGCCGGACGACCATCCGCAGCGGACGAATCCGCGGTTTCAGACCCGTTGCGCGCGGTCGCATGAAAGGCTGCTAAAACCGTGCCTGGCTGGGGCCGTGCCAATGTGATTCATGTGTTCTGTCGACTATGCGTCGATTCCATGTCACGCCGCGCAAATTGTCAATTCGGGAAAGCACCGAGAAGAACCAACGACAACGCACAGAGGGAGGAAGGGTAACCACGAAACACCCGAAAGACACGAAAAAAACGCGAGGAGTCGCTCGCGGTCGATTCCGTCTGAATGCGATGCGCTTCGGGATTCGCGTTTGTCGGCGTTCATTCGCTCTTCGTCACTCCTTTCGTCGCTTTCGCGTGTTTCGTGGTTTCCCGGAAGGACAATCACGAATCCCGGCGCGCCGGAACGAATCGCACGAATGAGC
The DNA here is from genome assembly GCA_050257335.1 of Deltaproteobacteria bacterium. GTDB lineage: Bacteria > Planctomycetota > Planctomycetia > Planctomycetales > Planctomycetaceae > JACQFH01. The sequence continues at coordinate 1,396 of JBLMWR010000383.1, forward strand.
ACGTCGTCGCCTGACGACAATTTGACGGCTTTTAACCGCAGAGGACGCCGGGGCCGCAGAGAGCGACGATTCACCCGCTCTTTTTTCGCCGCGATCTCGGCGCTGCCCGCTCCAGGACCTCCCCGCGCGCTTCGAAACAACCGCGCTCTTTCTTCCCTCCTTCCCGTTTGCCGGGGGAAGGTTTGGATGGGGGTGGGACCGTCAAGCGACACTCGCCTCCCATGCGTTCTCGCGCTGACAATTCTCGCTGCGGGCGTTATACATTGACGGCTGCAAGCGATCCGGAAATCGGAAACTCGTTTCGGGGAGTCGATGCCGTGTTGAATTGCCTGAGGTTGGAGAGATATCGGCGATTGGGGACGAGGCGTTCACGATTGGGAGCCGCGGGGACCGGCGGACGAACCAGGAGGCTTACGCCCCGCGCTCGCCGGATCATTGTGATTTTCGCCTCGATGGTCTGCGCCGCGCTCCTGACTGGAATGCTGCGGGCGGAGCCGCCGGCGAAGAATGAGCCGCGCTTCGTGCCCGAGCCGGCGTCGGTCACGCGCTACACCAAAGGCTGGCGCTATCCGCAGGCGGGCTGGCATGTGGTGCACATCGAGGGGGCGCCCTACGAGCGGGGGTACCAGCACGGCAAACTTCTGGCCGCCGAAATCGCCGCCTACGTCGATTCTCTGGCCACCATCCGCAGCCCCAAATCTCCGCACCAATCGTGGCGCGACACGCGGATGCTCGTCAACGCCCTGTTTCTACGGCGATTCGATCCGGAGTTACTCGAAGAAATGAAAGGCATCGCCGACGGGGCCGCGGCGGAGGGGGCGAAGTTCGACGGCCGCCGTCTGGACCTGGTCGATATCGTCACCATCAACTCGGAAATCGAAGCCGCCTATCTCGACAGCGGCCTCGAGGCCACAGCCACGGGGATCGACCGCACGCATTTTCACGGCCCGCAGTATTCGCAGCCCAGGGCCCGGCCGCACGAGCACTGCAGCGCCTTTGTGGCCACCGGGCCGGCCACGGCCGACGGCCGCGTCGTTCTCGGCCACATCACCATGTCGGATCTCGAGAACGTGGCTCATTACAACGTCTGGCTCGACATCCATCCGGCCGAGGGGCGGCGCGTCGTCATGCAGACCTTCCCCGGTGGCATCCACAGCGGCCTCGACTATTACATCAACGACGGCGGCCTGGTCGTCGCCGAGACGACGGTTTCGCAGACGAAATTCAATCCGGCCGGCAAGCCGCTCGCCGCCCGCATCCGCCGCGCCGTGCAGTACGCCGATTCGATCGACAAGGCGGTCGAGATTCTCGCCGACGCGAGCAACGGGCTGTATACAAACCAGTGGCTGCTGGCCGACATCAAGACCAGCGAGATCGCGATGTTCGAGCTGGGAACCGACCGCACGCGGCTGTGGCGCAGCAGCCGGAACGAATGGCTGGCGGGGGCCAGGGGCTTCTACTGGGGCTGCAACAACAACCAGGATCTGGAGGTGCTCAAGGAAACGGTGGCCGACCTGGGCGGCAAGCCCGCCAACCTGGTGCGCTACCCGCGGCGGCGCGACAAGGCCTGGCTGGCGCTGTTCGAAAAGAAGGCGGGAAAGATCGGCGAGGCGTTTGCGTTCGAGGCGTTTTCCTCCCCGCCGCTGGCGGCGTTTCCATCGTGCGACGCCAAATTCACCACTTCGAAACTGGCCGAGAACCTCGAGAGCTGGGCGCTGTTCGGCCCCCCCCTGGGGCGCACCTGGACCCCGACCCCCGCCGATCGGAAGAAATATCCCGACGTGGAACCCTTGGTCAGCAACGACTGGACGGTACTGGGAACGACGGCCCCCAGCGCGGCCCGCCCCGACGGAAAGGTGGTCGATCTGGCGCCTTTCCCCGATGACGAGGACAAAGACGAGGAGGACAACGACCCCTCGCTGAAATTCGACGCCCTGCACCCGTTCGCGTGGCGCGGAACGCTGCTCCCGAAGACGGCGGGGGACATCTGGCTGGCGGCCGCCTTCGCGGAATACGAGCACGTCGTGGCCCTGCAGAATGCTCTCAAACGCGCGGAGCACGCGAAGGCCTCGAAAGAAGACGGTCTCACTGCCGAAGCGCGCGATCTGGCTGATCTGGCGCTCTTCGCTCACGAATCGAAATGGCTCGCCGCCACGCGACGCCTGGGACGCGACCTGCCGCTGACGGACGTTGAACCCGACCCGGCGCACGGCGAATGGTATGACATCGCCAAGGGAAAAGGGGTGATGCTGCTGGCCGCGCTCCGGACCGCCCTCGGGGCCGAACGCTTCGACCGGCTGATGGACGAATTCGGACAGGCGCACGCCGGGCGCGAAGTCACGACCGACGAGTTCACGGCGTTTTTCGGGAAAGAGGCGGGGAAACCGGCCTCCGGGGTTTTTACAACCTGGCTCGGCCGCAACTCCCCCGCGCTCTCCGGCGACGCCTGGGCGATCGATTCGTTCGAGATCGAGCCCGAAACGGCGCTGATCATCTACGGCACCCTCGCCGACCGCGCGGCGCAGCGCGAAGCGGCGCAGCTTCTGCAGCGCACCATCGCCCGCCGCTTCAGCAATTATTCGATCCCCATCAAGGCCGACGCCGACGTGAGCGAGGCGGAGCTGGGGAAGCGGCACCTGCTGCTGGTGGGGAGGCCGGCGACCAATCGTGTCGCGGCGAAGTGCGCGACGAAGGTTCCGGTGGAGTTCGGACCGGCGTCCTTTACCGTCCGGGAAAAGACCTACGCGCACCCCGGCTCGGCCGTCATCGCGGCGGGAGAAAACCCCCTCAATTCGCGGTTTTCGGTGGTCATTTACGCCGGCCTGGGGGCCCGGGCCACGTGGAAATCCGTGCAGCGCCTGGAGCCCGACGACCTTCCCCCGGCCCAGGTCATTTTGATGCCCGCCGGCCGGAAAACGGCCCGCTTCCGGGTCTCGCCGAATCCCCCGAAAGTCGTTCCGCACCAGGAATCGTCGATTGCCCCCGCCGGGCGGGCGCGTATAATGGCAGCAGGTAGGGGGTCCGAACAGAGCGGCACGACGCCGCCCGAGCCCCGGCCCGAACAGGGGCGACTTTCGTATTGGAAATCTGCCATTATGCCGAGCGACCACGAGAAGTGCCTGAAACTGGCGCACGACGAAACGGCCACAGACTGCCGGCTGACCACCCTTCGCAACCGTTCGCAGCTCGATTTCGAAATCGAGTTCTTCGAGCGCATTCTCAGCCGCGACCCCAATTACGTCGAAGTCCTGATGAACCTCGGGGACCTGTTCACCCGAAAGGGATGCCATCGCAGGGCCCTGCAGGTTGACCTGCGGCTGGCGCGGCTGTGCCCGCAGAACCCCGAGGTGATGTACAACCTGGCATGCAGCCACGCGCAGCTCCGGCACACCGCCGACGCCCTCGACGCCCTGCGCCGGGCCGTCAGCCTGGGGTTCGACGATCTGGAGCACCTCCTCGGCGATCCGGATCTGTCCTCGATCCGCGCTCATCCGGGATTCCATCGGCTGGTCACCGACCTCGCCGGCCGCCCCGGAACGCAGCACGTCCTCTGAACGAAACAGTCTCTTTCCGGATGCGCCCGTGAACGATTTGCGAGCGAAGATCGAAGAGGCTGCCGCCGCCGTCCGGCAGCGCTGCAAGGCTGTGCCGCGCGTGGGGATCATCCTCGGCACCGGCCTGGGGGGGCTGGCGGAGCAGATCGAAGCGTCGTGTACGATTTCTTACGACGACATTCCGCACTTTCCCGTCTCCACGGTCGAGTCGCACAAGGGACAGCTCGTGTGCGGAAAGCTGCGCGGGGTCGAAGTCGCGGCGATGGAAGGGCGGTTCCATTATTACGAAGGCTATTCGATGCAGGAGGTGACGTTTCCCGTGCGCGTCATGCGCCGCCTGGGAGTCGAAATCCTCATCGTGACGAACGCCGCCGGCGGCATGAATCCGCACTTCGAGCTGGCCGACGTCGTCATCATCGAAGACCACATCAACCTGATGGGGGACAACCCCCTGCGGGGCCGCAACGACGACTCTCTCGGTCCGCGGTTCCCCGACATGGCCCACCCCTACGACCGCGCTCTTTTGACTTTGGCGCAGAAGACCGCCCTCGAGCTGGCGATCCCCTGCCGCAAGGGCGTCTTCGTCGCCGTCAGCGGGCCGAACCTCGAAACGCGTGCCGAATACCGCATGCTGCGCGGGATGGGGGCCGATCTTGTCGGAATGTCCACCGTTCCGGAAGTCATCGTCGCCGCCCACGCCGGGCTGCGCGTGCTGGGGTTTTCGATCGTCACCGACGTGTGCCTCCCCGACGCCCTCGAACCAGTCGAGATCCAGAAGATCATCGAAGTCGCCGGTCGGGGCGGTGAGCGGCTGTCGCGGCTGATCCCCCGCGTGCTCGAACAGCTCTGACAGGCAGGGCATCCGCCAGCGGAGGCAGCCGGGGCTGGAGCGCGGCGAAGCTCGGGATGGTGAAAAGACCCGAAAAACCCGCGCGTCCGTCAGCCAGCATCGCCTCCGAGGCGCTCAGTGCTCCAGCGACAATTGCACGCGATAGTTCGTCGATGCCAGGTTCTTGTCAAGAACTTCCGCCGGCATGATCTGCAGAAGGCCTGAATACGGATATCGCACGCGCCAGGTCGTGACCCGTGCGTCCCCGTTCTGGAAGCGCCGAAACCCGTATTGCTGCGACAGAAAGGCGACCAGCCGCTGCGGATCGCCGGTCGTGCCCAGAAACGTGATCCGCCGCAGTTTCGGCCGGCTGTCGAAATAATAGGTCAGGCTTCCCGCAAGATCCGAGTCGGAATTTCCGGTCATGAGCGGGACGCGATAGCCCTGGAAGCGCGCGTCGCTGAGCCCGGTCGAGACGCGGCTCCATTTCTGCGTGATGGCCTGCGGCGAGAGATTGAAGCGGAAAATCTCGCGGAAGTTCGAAATCTCGGGGCCGGGGACGGCCACCACCTCTTCTTTCGGGGCCGCAGCCAGCCGCTCGACGGCTTCCGGACCGCTGACCGTCGCCGCGCCCTCGTCCGAAATCCAGCTCCCCGGCGACATGCTCTGGACGAGCCCCTCCTGCGTGTACAGGTAACCGGCGCCGGCGGCGCCGAAGACGACAATGGCAGGGAGAAAGCGCATGGCGGAACCCGACGAGGGATGGAATGCTCCACCGTCGTTATCGGACGGACTCCGACACCGGCATCACCACCCCGGCCCCGGCCCCGCGCAAACGATGAAGACGCCAAAACGGGTGCATTCGTCAAACGGGGGCGTCCCCGGATCAGCGGCGCGCCCTCTCACCACTTCCAGGCGGAGTGGCCGGATTTGAAGTTCTGCACGCACCCCTCCGGCCACTTCCCCTTCGACAGGCCGACGATGATTTCGGCGCACATCTTCGAGGTGTCGTACGCCGAGTCGTCGTCGAGGCCCGCCACGTGCCCGCTGAGGAGCACATTGTCGAGCGACAGCAAGGGGCTATTGAGCGGCAGCGGTTCGACTTCGAAGACGTCCAGCCCCGCCGCCGCCACGTGCCGCGTTTTCAGCGCCTCCGCCAGGTCGGCTTCGTTCACCAGGGGCCCGCGGGCCGTGTTGATGAGCATGGCCCCCTTCTTCATTTTCGCGAGCCGCTCGCGATTCATGAGATGATGGTTCTCGCGGCTCATGGGGAGGTGCAGCGACAGAAAATCGCTGCGGGCGAGCGCCGTGTCGAGATCGACCAGCTCGATCTTCCACTGCTTCACAAAGTCGTGATTCGGGTATGGCTCGAGGGCGATGACTTTCATCCCCAGCCCGACGCCCCGCGTGGCGACGGCCTGGCCGATCCGCCCCAGGCCCAGGATCCCCAGCGTCTTCCCCATCACGCGCGGGTAACTGCGGCGGTCCCAGCGGTTCTGCCGCACCTTTCGGTCCAGCTCCGGAAATCCCCGGGCGATCGCCATCAGAAGGGCGATCGTGTGCTCGGCGACCGCATGATGGTTCACCCCCGGAGTGGTGCACACCGGAATCCGCGCCTCGTCGCAGGCGGCCAGGTCGATGGCGTCGAACCCCACGCCCGCCCGGACGATGGCCCGCAGTTTCGGCAAAGCGGCCAGGACGCGTTTCGTATACGGCTCCGAGCCGGCCAGCACGGCATCGGAGTCTTTGAGCAGCCCGATCAGCGCGTCCTCCTGGAAAACATCGCAGCCCGCCGGCGGAAAGGCGACGGCGAACCCGCCGTGGGCAAAAATCGCGTTGTGCGGTCCCTCGGGAGAGATCTTGGCTGTCACCACGACTTTGTGCATGAGTTTCGAGTGCTCCGTTTATGGAATCATCAACAGGGACGACCGGCAAGCCCCCGAAAATAGCGAACTGACCGGCCGTACGCCAGCATCCCGGATGCTGCCTGTCGCATGGGCTTTCCAGCCCGTACGCGATTTCCGGGACCGGGTCGCTGCGCTAAAGAGACGGCGCACGGGCTAGAGAGCCCATGCTGCGTTACAGCTTCGGGACCTTGATGTCGTTGAGGACCCGGTCGTAGCGCGGGTCGCGGAAGCCCTCGATGAACTTCATGCCGAAGCCCTGATTGAGCTCGTACTCGGCCCGATGGGCCCAGGGGGTGCCGGGGTGCTGCTTCTTGACATATTCGAACCGCGCCTTGGCCAGTTCGAGCTGCTTTTTCAGCTCGTCCATGTCGACTTTGGTGAGCTTGATCTGCCGGTCGGTCGGGGCCAGCATTTCATGCACGCGGCCGATGTTCCAGACGTTGTTCTTCGGGTCCTTCGGCTGCGGAAAGTTATTGAGGTAGGCGTCCATCTGCAGCAGAAACTGGAACAGGCGCACCCGATACGCCAGCACCTGGGCGTAAGCCAAATCGAAGTTCGCCCGCCAGCGCTGCGACTCCTCGCGCTCGCGAAAGGGTTTTATCTTGTCGAGCATCTGTGCCGCCTGATTGAGCATCCCCATGGCCCGCAGGGCGCGGTCGAACGACTGCTGCCCCGCCGGCTTGAACTTCGCCGCGTCGGTGCTGTACCAGACCTCCTGAATGTGCAGCTCCTTGTCGGTGAACGGGTTGAGGAACTTGATCACTTCCCAGATCCCCGTCCGGAATTTGCTCTTCGAGCGCATTTCTTCGTAGCGGCGGCGCGGCACCAGCTCGGGAGCGTACTCTTTCATGTCGAGAAAGGCGAACTTCCGCTTGTCGATGGCGGCCTGACCGACGAGGTTCTCTTCTTCGTGCGGGAGCACGAAGAAAATCCCGCCGGTCTCTTTGGTGAGGCGGGCCTGCTCGTACGGCGAAAACCCCGCCGGGTGCGCATCCCAGCGCTCGTGCAGGCCGTCGAACTGCAGGGCCTCGGGCATGGCCGTCTCGGGACCGCGGTTGATCTGCAGCCAGTGTCCCAGACCGTATTTGGGGTCGATCCACCGCATGCGGGCGATGGGGAACCCGAACACCGACTCGCGCCCGAGCACGTACACCGGAGCCGGCCGGCCGGTCCTGGCCTTGTAAATCACTTCATCCATGAGCGGCCCGTCACCGTCGTCCCCCGATTCGTCGCTCACCACGATGAGCACCAGCTTCCGCTTCGAGCGAAACGATTTGAA
>JBLMWR010000384.1:0-6780 GCA_050257335.1 Deltaproteobacteria bacterium
GAGCCGATCAAGGCCCATATCGCTTCGGGCAAGCCCTTTCTCGGAATCTGCCTGGGATTGCAGCTTCTGTTCGACGTGAGCTACGAGGACGGGACATGGGAGGGGCTGGGGGTGGTGCCCGGCGAGGTCGTGCGGTTTCCGGAAAGTCCCGGGCTCAAAGTGCCGCACATGGGGTGGAACCGGGTCGAGCCGGTCGGAAATTGCCCTTTGCTGGCGGGCATCCCTCCCGATTCGTATTTCTATTTCGTCCACAGCTATTATGTCGTCCCGCGCGACGAGTCGGTCATCGCCGGTCGTACGGAATATGGTCGGACGTTTACCTCTGTCATCCAGCGCGGCAAAATGTTCGCCACGCAGTTTCATCCCGAGAAAAGTCAGCAGTTTGGACTGAAACTCCTGCAGAATTTCGCGGGGACCGGGGGATGAAAGCCGTTGGAGTCCCGGCTTCAGCCGGCGTGTCTGTGGTGCCACCGCCTGAAGGCGCGACTCCAGCAACTGGCCCTCTCCCAGAGGGAGACGGAGAAAGAACGACCAAATGCAAATCATCCCCGCGATTGACCTGCGTGGCGGCAAGTGCGTGCGGCTGCGGCAGGGGGACTATGCCCGGGAAACGGTGTTCGGCGACGACCCGGCCGAAATGGCCCGCCGCTGGGCGCACGACGGGGCTCAGCGTCTGCATCTGGTCGATCTCGACGGCGCCAAGGGCGGCCGGCCGGTCAATGTCGAGGCAGTGCGCGCGATCGTCGGGTCGGTCGCGGTACCGTGCCAGTTGGGGGGCGGGATCCGCGACGAGGCGGCGATGCGGCTGATTCTGGACGAGGTCGGCGTCGAGCGGGTGATCGTCGGCACACAGGCCCTGAAGCAACCGGCGTGGTTCCGCGCGATGGCCGAAAAATTTCCCGGCCGGCTCGTGCTGGGGATCGACGCCCGCAACTCGATGGTCGCCACGGAAGGCTGGCTCGACGTTTCGGAGAAAGCGGCACTCGACCTGGCGCGGGAGTATGTTCGTCTGCCGATCGCAGCCATCGTCTACACGAACATTGCCAACGACGGGATGATGGCCGGCGTCGATCAGGCGACGATCGCCGATCTTGTTGCCCTGAGCCAACTTGGAATTCCCGTGATTGCCTCCGGGGGAGTGACGACCACCGCAGACGTTCGGAACCTGGCCCGGGCGGAACGGTCGCATCCGAATCTGGTCGCGGCCATCGTCGGCCGGGCGCTCTACGAGGGGACGCTGACGATTGCGGAGGCGCTGCGGGCAGCACGCGAACGATGAAACTCTCGCGCGCTCGATGGACTGCGCTTCAGGGATTGAGCTCCATATCCAGCAACCGCGCCCCCTGGCAGCTCGTCACCAGTTGAACGTCCTCTCGCCGAATCCGGTAAATAACCCGGTAACTGTGCAGAAACGGCTCGCGAAGACGCGGAGAATCGTATTCGGGGATAATGCTTCCGGCGTGAGGCTGATCGGGAAGCGACTCGACAAGGTGAACTACGCGCTGCGCGAAAACTTGTGCTTATTTCACCGAGTCCTTGGCAATGTAGTCGCAGATTTCTTCCAAGTCGCGAATCGCCCTCCCGTCTCACGGTGCCTCGAAACGCCGAATTTCGAGAAACTGGGCGGGCTGCCGGGCAGGACGTGGTGAAGATCGACAACTCCGCTCGCAAGGGCCACCGAAAGACCGTCTCGCGGAGCGAGACGAATACATTAGGGGATCAACCCGGTTGCGCACCGCTTCTTACGCTCCGCCGCGGGCAGCCGCGATTTTCTGGGCGATGAGGCCGGCGATGAAGCCCCCTTTGAAACCCGCGTCGATGTTCACCACCGTCACGTTCGCGGCGCAACTGTTGAGCATCCCCAGCAGGGCCGCCAGGCCGCTGAAGCTGGCGCCGTAACCGATGCTGGTCGGGACGGCGATCACCGGGCAGGCGACGTGCCCGCCCACGACCGACGGCAGCGCCCCTTCCATCCCCGCCACGACGACGATCGCGTCGGCCTCGTCGAAGCGATGTTTCTGAGCCGCCAGGCGATGCGGACCGGCGACTCCCACGTCCACGATCAGGTCCGCTTCGCACCCCATCCACAGCACTGTCTCGACGGATTCCTCAGCGACAGGCAGATCGCCCGTTCCGGCGGTGATCACGACCACTCGGCCCGTGCCGCCATTTCCAAGAACGCCAGTCTCGCGTCCGTCATGCGGCGAAAGGCGGATGGTGCGGGCCGTGGCGTTATGCCGGGCCGCGGGAAAAATCGACATCAGCTCGCTGGCCTGCTCGGGCGTGACGCGCGTCGCCAGACAGTCCTGACCATGCGCGAGCTGCATGCGGAACACGTCGGCGATCGCGGCCGTCGTCTTCCCCGGGGCAAACACCACCTCGGGGTAGCCGCACCGCCGAACGCGGTCGAGATCGACCTGCGCAACCGGAGTATGGCCTGTGGCGGGGGCGGGCAGGCCGGCGAGCTGCGCGACGACGGCGGGGATGTCGATTTCACCGCGCTGCAGGCGCGCGAGCAGTGTTGAGAGATGTGTTTCGGTCACTTTTCATTTTCCGGAATCAAGAGGCCTGTTTCATGGTACCCATTCCGGCAACGATTGGTTAGCATGGGAATCCGTTTTGTCTCTCAAAAACCCGCCGCGCTCCCGCCTTCTTGATTTCCGTCACACCTGCGAGGGAGTTTCATGCCGCCACCGACCGATGACCCAGTCTTGCGCAGTGCGCGGCGGGAAGCGATCGTCGTGTTCTGCATCTGGCTGATCGCGATGATCTATACCGTCACGTATTGCTATCTGGAGGGCTACGGGCGCACGGCGGATAGCCTGACCTTCGTCCTCGGTTTTCCCGACTGGGTCTTCTGGGGCATTGTGGCCCCCTGGTCGGTGTGCGTCGTCGTCTCGTTCTGGTTCGGGGCCACGTTCATGCGTGATGAAGACCTGGGAGAAGAGCTTCCCGAACAGGAAGACGAGCTCGGTCTGGGGGGCGGCTGATGAGTCCGCTGCACTCTTTCGCGCTGCTGGCGGCCTCGGCGTCCGACCAGCCGAGCGTCGGTTATGGGACGCTCGCCGCGCTCGGTGTCTTCATCGTCGCGTCGATGTGGATCGGCATGCTCGCCAACAAGGCGATGCAGTCGGGGACGTTCATGAAGGGGTTTTTTCTGGGGAACCGCGGGCTGGGGGCGTGGGCCCTGGCGCTGACGGCGACCGTGCAGAGCGGCGGGACGTTCATGGGCTTTCCCTCGCTGGTGTACACGCACGGCTGGATCGTGGCCCTGTGGATCGCCGGCTACATGGTCGTGCCGATCACCGGTTTTGGCGTCCTCGGCAAGCGCCTGGCGCAGCTCTCGCGGAAGACCGGCGCGCTGACCGTTCCCGACATGTTCCGGGCGCGGTTCAACAGCCCGGCTCTGGGACTGACGGCCTCGCTCCTGATCATGTTCTACATGTCGTTCATGATGGTGGCGCAGTTCAAGTCCGGGGCGCTGGTCATGAAGATCGCCTGGCCCAGCAGTGGAACGCTGGCGCTTTCGGAAGAGGCAGCAGCCTTTCAACTCACGGTCGGCAATCTCCGGAAGCTCAACCTTCCGCCGGATGTCGTCAGCAAACTGGAACCGCTGCTCGACGCCGGCTTCAATTCTGAAACCGAACTCAAAAACCGGCTGTCGGAACTGCTGACCGGTGAGGAGTTGCGGGATTTCCAGAAACAGATCGTGGATGCTGCGCAACCGACGGACTGGCTCTTCTATGTCGGATTGGGAATCTTCACGCTCACGGTCGTCGGCTACACGTTGCTGGGGGGCTTTCTCGCGGCCGTCTGGACCGACCTGTTCCAGAGCGTGATGATGCTCTTTGGCGTTCTGGTGCTGCTGCTCCTGGCGCTCTCGGCCGTCGGCGGCATGGAACAGGCCACGCTGGCGGCGATCGATAAAACCGGCTCCGCCAACATCGCCTTTGGGCCGGGGTTCGACCCCAAAGGGGAAGGTCGCGAATATCTGCCGCTGGGGCTGGCGTTTTCATTCTTCTGGGTCTGGGTCTATTCGGGGGTCGGCTCTCCCGCCGGCATGGTGCGGGTGATGGCCGGGAAGAGCACCGAAGTCATCCGCAAGTCGATCTTTCTCCTGAGCGGTTACAACTATCTGATCTATCTTCCGCTGGTCATCATCTGCGTGTGCGGACGGGCCCTCGTCCCCGACCTGCCGCCGGGCAAGACCGACGAAATCATTCCGCGGCTGGCGCTGTTGACGACGGGGAAACTGACCGGGGGGTCGTTCATCGCCGGATTGATTCTCGCGGCGCCGTTCGGGGCCGTCATGGCGACGGTCAGTTCGTATCTGGTGGTCATCGCCTCAGGGCTCGTCCGCGACGTGTATCAGCGGTTCATCAATCCGCAGGCGGGAACGCACGACTTGCGGCGACTGTCGTACCTGACGATGATCGTCGTCGGGGCCGTGGCGGTCGCGGCAAATATCAAACCGGTAGCCTACCTGCAGGCGATCGTCGTCTTCAGCGGAACCGGCGCCGCCGCCACGTTCTGCGTCCCCGCACTCATGCTCGCCTTCTGGCGCAGGGCGACGGTCCCCGGCATGCTGGCCAGCATGCTCGGCGGAGCGGGAACGATGGTGACGCTGTACGGCCTCGGATTTGCCGGTTACGGTGCCACGCACGTGATCGGTCCGGTCACGAGCTTCCGGCCCTACTTTCTGCTCGACCTCGATCCGCTGCTGTGGGGCCTGGGCGTCTCGCTGCTGGCGGGAATTGCCGTCAGCCTTGCAACTGCGCCCCCCGACGCAGCGCTGGTGTCGCGGTTGTTTGATGCCGAACCCAGGGAACCGAACCCCGAGCGTTGATTATGACTCCGTCCTCAAGTTCGGACATCGAGGCAACTGCCGGCGTGGCACCAACGGCTGTCGCAGGGCTCACCGGCGGACAATGGATGACGCTGCTGGCCGCATTTCTGGGGTGGATGTTCGACGGGTTCGAGATGGGGATCTTTCCGATTGTGGCCCGGCCCGCCTTGCAGCAGATGGGGTATTCGGGTGAGGTCGGAACGTGGATGGGTTACGTCACGGCCCTGTTTCTTCTGGGAGCGGCCGGCGGCGGACTCGTTTTCGGCTGGCTGGGGGATCGCCTCGGGCGCGTCCGCGCCATGTCCCTCAGCATTCTCACCTACTCGCTCTTTTCGGGACTGTGTTATTTCGCGGAAGAGCCCTGGCACCTGGGGGTGTTGCGGTTCGTCTCGGCCCTGGGGATGGGCGGGGAATGGTCGCTCGGCGTCGCGCTCGTCATGGAATGCTGGCCCGAGCGGGCCCGCCCCTGGCTGGCGGCCGCGATCGGCGCCGCCTCCAACGTCGGCTTTGCGCTCATCGGCCTCATCACGTTCCAGTACAAGGTCACGGTCGATTCCTGGCGGTGGGTGATGCTCCTCGGCGCCGCGCCGGCGCTGCTCACCTTCTTCATTCGCCTCTTCGTCCCCGAGTCCGAACGATGGAGAGAATCGGTCAGCGAGAAGGTGTCGCGGCCGATCCGCGAAATCTTTGCAGGGGGCCTCGTCAAAACGACGCTCTTGGCCATCGCCTTTTCGTCGATCGCCCTGATCGGCACCTGGGGCTCGGTTCAATGGGCGCCGCTCTGGGCCGACAAGATGACGGGCGGAAAGTTACCCGAAGCCAAGGCGATGACGGGTCTGGTCTCGGCCCTGGGAGCGATCGTGGGCTGCATCATCGGCCCTTTGGTCGGCGGGGTGATCGGACGCCGCCCGACGTATTTCCTCTTGTGCCTGTCGTCGCTCGTCGCGTGCGGATATCTCTTCCGGACGTTCGAATCGTACGGTCCTGCGTTCCTCGTGACGATGGGAGTCGTGGGAGCGTGCACGGCGTCTTTCTACGGCTGGCTGCCGCTCTACCTGCCGGAGCTGTTTCCGACGCGGGTACGCGCCACCGGCCAGGGGCTGAGCTTCAACTTCGGCCGGGTTCTCGCCGCCGCCGGCGCGATCGTGCAGGGGGACCTGGTCAGGCACTACGGCGAAAGCTACGCGAAAGCCGGCGCGACCGTGACCCTCATCTACATCCTGGGCCTGGTCCTCATCTGGCTGGCCCCCGAGACCAAGGGGAAGCCCCTGCCGGACTGATGTCGCCGGGTCACTCCGTGACCCGGCGGTCTCGGCGTACAGGTTTTTGCCGGAGTGCGAGTTCGATTCGGCCCGATAACTCACGGAGCGGGAGTGAGGCCATGGTGCCGCTTGCGGGTTGGATAGACAAGCGGCGTCAACTCGCGTCCGGTCACGGAATGACCGGACTACCGGACTACATGGGCCAGGATCGGCTACCCAACCTCCCGCACAGGCATTATACTGAGGTTTCGTTCGTCAGCGGGCCCTTTTTCCGCACAAAGCCGCCGGTTGCCGCACCGTGGCGACCGGTTTCACTGTGGAGTTCGTGGGATGTCCGAAGAGGTCAAGCTGCATAAGAATGAGGCCCTGAAATCCGGAAGCCGCCAGTTGCGCGGGACGATCGCCCAGGAACTGGCGGCCAATCATGCACCCGGTCAGAAGCCGTTCGCCGAAGAGAGCGAACAGCTCATCAAGTTCCACGGGACGTACCTGCAGGACGATCGTGACCACCGGCACGAGAAGAACCCCGACGGGACGCCCAGAGGGAAGCAATTCATCTTCATGGTCCGCACCCGCGTCCCCGGGGGCAAAGTCTCGGCGAAGCAGTTTCTGGCCGAGCTGGATCTGTGCGAAAAGTACGGCAACGGCACGCTGCGGGTGACGACCCGCCAG
>JBLMWR010000385.1:0-4294 GCA_050257335.1 Deltaproteobacteria bacterium
CACGACGGGGGCCGACCTCCTCAACGGCACGTCCCAACCGGTCGAATTTCCTTTGACCTTTACGGTGGGGATGACGGTGCGGCATCCGCAACTGGGTTTGGGGCAGGTCGTCGAGGCCCAGGGGACCGGCAAATGGCGGACCGTCACCGTCGAGTTTCAATCCGGCGCCCCCGTCTCGTTCGTCGTCCACAAATGCCCCCTGCAACCGGTCGCCGCGGGGTGAGAGGCAATGTAGGATGGGTTTCCAAGCCCATCCTGCATTACTTCGCCTTCTTCGGCGGCGCAAACACCGCCTCGTTGACCGTCTTGACCGCCTCTCCCTGGCGGGCGACCGTCACCGGTACCGTCAGCTTGAGTTTCCTGGGCGGCAGGCAGCGGTTGTCGTTGCACGCCTGATAGCTGACCAGCAGGACCAGGTCGTCGCGCTTCCCGGCGGCCGCCGCGGGGACTTCGATCTCGCCGATCAGCATCACCTTGCCGTGATACAGAAGCTGGGGCTTTTCTCCCTCCCCCCGGTCGGCTTGCTTGCCGGCCGGATAACGGACGGTTTTCAATTCGATCTCCAGTTTCGATTCGACTTCGAGTTCGGTGGCGATGTCGAGCTCGGAGTCGCCGGCCGGGTTGGCGTGAATATGCCACCCATTGGCGATTTGCAGTTGCACGGCGACCTTGCACTTGCCGCCGGCCGGCAGACGATCGACCGACAGAAACGCCTGCCCCGTCACGTACTCGGGCTTCGACTGCTTCTTAGTCGGCGCCGGACCGACCTGCTCGCCCGCAGCCAGCAGAATTTCGGAATCGGGGGCGATTCCCAGAGTGCGTTGCGGCGACGAGCGGTCGCCCGTCGCCGGCTCGCCGACGTCCAGGAATTCATCCAGCGCCAAAGCCATGTTTGTAAGGCCGCCAGGGGAATCGGCGATCAGCGGGACGAACAGTTCCAGCGTCTGACGGGCGCGGTTGCGATAGTCGGACTGCCTGCTGATCGACGCCAGCCGCAGCAGGTTGCGGACGGTGACGCTGTTCCCCGAGGGGAGGACCGAATCGTATGCGTTCTTGGTGCGGGCCAGCAGCACCTCGTGGTGATGCGACGTGAAATAGCACCCCTTCCCCTGCTCGTCCCAGAAGAGCTGCAATTGCAGATCAGAGAGCCGTTTGGCGGCGTTCGCCCATTTGTCGTTATTCGTCGCCAGATGCAGCGCCAGCAGCCCCTCGTTGACGTACGCGTAGTCGTCGAGATAGGCGTCGAGTTTTGCCTGCCGGCCGGCGTAACTGTGATACAACTTCCCTTTCTCGTCACGCATCTCCGCCAGGACGAATTCGGCGGCTTTCTCGGCGGCCTGCACGTATTCCGGCTTTTCGAGGATCACCCCCGCGCGGGCCAGCGTGCGGATCATGAGGCCGTTCCATGCCGCCAGAATCTTCTCGTCGCGCGCCGGAGCGGGCCGCTGCTGTCGCACCGCCAGCAATTTTTTGTTGAGGTCTGCCAGCCGCCGTTCGAGCTGCACCGCGGGCATCCTCAGCCGCTTTGCCACGGCATCCAGCGACTGCCTTCGCTCCAGCACGTGCCCCAGCTCGAATTGCGGATCGCCCACCGTCGTGTACACCGCCCGGCAGACGGCCAGCTCATCTTCCGGCAGAATCTTCGCCAGCTCGTCCTTCTTCCAGACGTAGTACTTCCCTTCCGCGCCCTCTGAATCGGCGTCGAGGGCCGAGTAGAAAGCGCCGCCGCCGTCGCGCAGTTCGCGGAGCACGAAGTCGATCGTCCCCTCGACGACGTCCCGATAATGCCTCTGTTTGGTGTAGCGGTAGGCGTCGGCATAGACGTCGGCGAGCTGGGCGTTGTCATACAGCATCTTTTCGAAATGCGGTACGCGCCAGTAACGATCGGTGCTGTAGCGGTGAAAGCCCCCCCCGATGTGGTCGTAAATGCCGCCGTCGGCCATCCGGTCGAGCGTGAAATAGAGCATCTTCCCCGCCTCGTCGTTGGCGTGGCGCGTCGCTTCGTACTGCAGAAGCGTGAGTTTCGTCGGCTGCGGGAATTTCGGCCGCTCGGGGGCTTTGGGATTGAATCCGAAGCCGCCGTGCTCGCCGTCGTAACTGGCGGCGAGGCTCTTCAGCACCGGTTCGATCGGCGTTCGGTCGAGAACGGTCGGCTGCAGATTTGTGCGCGGTCGGGCGGCGGACCGCACGGCGCCGGCCAGAATGTCGGCGTTCTTTTCCATCTCCTTGCGGCTGTCATTCCACGCCTGCACGACCCGCTTCATTAGCGACGGAAAACCGACCCGCCCTTCCCCGTCATCGGGTGGAAAATATGTTCCCCCTCCCAGCGGACGACCGTCCGGCGTCAGGAATATCGACAGCGGCCAGCCGCCGGTCTGCGGCGACTTGACCGCTTCGAAATACATCTGCAGCGCCGTCATGTAGATGTCGTCCAGGTCGGGACGCTCTTCGCGATCAACCTTGATATTCACGAAGTGGTCGTTCATGTATTTGGCGATCACCGGATCTGAGAAGACCTTCTTCTCCATCACGTGGCACCAGTGGCAACTGCTGTAGCCGATCGACAGAAAGATCGGCTTGTCTTCCTTCCGCGCCTTCTCCAGCGCCTCCGGCCCCCACGGATACCAGTCCACCGGATTGTGCGCGTGCGCCAGCAGATACGGACTCGTCTCGCGCGATAACCGGTTCGTATTCCGGCTCGCGGGTTTTCCGTCGGCCGCAGGTGGATCGGAATCTCCCTCGGCGAGCGAACATCCAAATGCCGCCACGAGCATTCCCAGAACGGCGACCAGCGTCCAGCCGAGGTTTCGCAGTTGCTTCGACCGTCGCGGTGTGCTGGCTTGCCCGCGCCCCGACTGTGGGGTTGGGCGCGACAACTCCTTTTTGAAGGATTCCGACAGGACGCGAACCGGCTGCGCGGGGCTGACCGACGGTTGCGCGCGTGACCTGTCTTCACTGTCATTTCGGGAGCCGCGGATTGCCGGCGGATGCACCTCGGTCTGAGGCCTTTCCACGGCCGCGGAGAGCGCGGGAAGAACCGGCCGCAATACCGGAATCGTCAGCGGCTTTTTTGGTTTCGCCGGCGTCACCGACTGCGGGCGATTCTCGAGAGCCTGAAAGGCCGGGGGCATGCGCCAGGCGCCGGGCCCGCTCGTCTCCGCAGGTTTCCGACTGAACGGCCATTCATTTCGCGACGTCACGCCATCCATTCCACCATCTCCGTTGCAATCCAGAACGGCCCACGTTCGCCAGACTTCCTGCCCGGATTGGCAATCTTAACGAAAACCCCAAAACGAGTAGATAGGAGTTTTGCACTTTTTACAGCTTCCCCGCCCCCAGTTCTCTCCCTCTCCGACTGGGCATCGGGACCTTCACGAGTGTTTTGGACGCCGGAACGTGCCGAGACGCGGCTTCCTCTCCCAGCGGGAGAGGGCCGGGGGGAGGGCCGCGCGTTTTTCGAAGTCCACCCTCTACCCTTGACGAATCACGTACTTCCGCTCTAATAACCTACCGGCAAAACGCACCGTTCGCAGAGCCAGCCTCTCCGACCGGCAATGGTTTTCCGACCGACTCCCCGCTGGTGTAACGGTAGCACGAATGACTCTGGATCATTCAGTCCACGTTCGAATCGTGGGTGGGGAATTCCGAACAACCCGAAGCCGTTCCGCAATTTGCGGCGACCTGCTTCGCGAGACGCATCACGTTGCTACCACTTTTTCGGTGGTAGTAAACCCGGATGACCGGGAATTCGGAGTGGTTTCGAAGCCGTTGACCGGCAGAGTGGCGTGAAACCCGTTCCGAAAGGGACGCTGCGATGCCGAAGAAACCCGCCTACACGCTCCACAAAGCGACGGGACAAGCCTGCGTGCGGATCGACGGGAAAAACGACTGCCTTGATCCGTTCGATTCTGACGAGTCCCGAGCCCGCTATGACGACCTGATCGCTGACTGGCTGGCGAAGCATGGTGACCCCGCCGGGCTGACGGTGTTTGCGGAGCACCTGCAAACCATCCTGTAACGAGACGACGGGCGAGATGATGGAGGGCACCAGGGTCATCGCTTCGTAGAAGCGCCGAGCCCGGAAGTGGCAAAAACCAAGAAGCGATACTTGTGCCGCTGGATCAGCCCATGAGCTCCGGAATCGGCTTGCCGTGGTCGACGATGGGGGTGGGGCGACCGTTGAAGTCTCGAATCAGGGTCCTGGACGAATCGATGCCCAGGTGATGATAGATGGTCGCCAGGAAATCGCCGGGGCCGCAGATGCGCTCGATCGAATCTTCGCCACGCCTGTCCG
>JBLMWR010000386.1:0-6729 GCA_050257335.1 Deltaproteobacteria bacterium
GGAGGCGGTCGAGAACCAGCACGGCATTCGTCCGCATCAGGTTGTTCCAT
This sequence comes from Deltaproteobacteria bacterium, assembly GCA_050257335.1. Classification (GTDB taxonomy): domain Bacteria; phylum Planctomycetota; class Planctomycetia; order Planctomycetales; family Planctomycetaceae; genus JACQFH01. Next base: position 51 of record JBLMWR010000386.1, read on the forward strand.
CCCGTATAGACTCCCGACGAGACGAAGAGCACCTCCCCGCGGCCGATCCGGCGTTCGACGAGAAACGGGACGCCGTTCGAAAACGAAGCCAAAACGCGGGGCCTCTGGCGGGCGGCAACCTTCTCCGGGGAATCATCCGATCCCGAATCCACCTGCTCGCGGGCCCACAGCAGCCATTCTGGTTGGTCGTCGCTCGCGCCGGGCTCGTTGGCTTTCCCTTCGTCGGCGGGGCGCTGCGCCGCGTCGCCGCTGGCGGCGGCGGACTTTTCGGCGTCTCGTCGCCTGGCCGCCTCCCGGCGCTTTTGCGCTTCGACTTGCCGCTCGATGTCGGCCCGGTCCAGCGCGCCGAGCACGTCGCCGCCGCCGTCCGCCGCGACCGCCTTGAAAAACAGCGGCGTGCGGTACAGGTCGTCCAACTCTTCGCGGCTGGCGTCTTCAATCCGGATCTCGTCGCTGGTCATCGTCTCGGGAGCGAGAAAGAACGGCTCGATTTTCTCCGCCGATTCGTCGGGAAGCCGCCCCACGGGATCGGCTTTCAGCGGGAGCGGCAGGATGCCCGCCCCGTCGAGCCAGGCGGCGTTCGTCCAGGCGACGGGGTCGAAGTTTCCGCCGGCGGCGATCACCACCCGGCCACCCTGTTCGATGTACTCGCGCAACAGTGGCGTGAGGCCTGCCGGGCTTTCGATGCCGGCCACTACCACCAGCCGACAGTCTTCGAGGTGTTGCCGCTCGATCTGGTCGGCCGTCACGTGCCGGATGCTGATGAGCTGCCGGGCCGATTCGGTGCGCGAGCTGATCGGCGCCAGCAGCCGCCGCAGCAGAAACGTCTCGCCGTAGCGGTCTTTCTGCGGATCTTCCCCCGCGGCCCCATACTGATCGACGAACATCACCGGGAGCGAGGCCACGACCGGAACCGCCAGGTGCCGCACGTCGTCGGCCGGCAACTGATCGGGGGCCAGGGCCACGCTCGCCGCGACGAAGACCGGTTCGCCCGGCTCGACGGGGAGGTCGAACTCGTGCGCGAAGCGGATGAGCCGCGATTGGCCCGGTTCGAGATCGACGGTCTGTGCGGCGACGCGGTCGCTGTCGATGGAGAGGGTGACCTCGACATCCTTGCGGGGACCGGGACCGTCGTAGCGAACAGTCGCCGTGAAGATCGTTGGCGTAGCGACGTCGGCGATGTCATCCTGCACGCGGAAATCGGCGACCCAGGCGTTGGCGGGCTTCTCGTCGAGGGCGATCTGGACGATCTGCAGGTCGGGGATGGCCTGCAGCTCTTCGTCGATACCGCCGGCGGGCCAGTTGATCCGCTGCTGGTCGCCGATGAAGATGACGCGCTTGGCCGGCAGCTCCGTCTCCGCGGCGCAGGCCTCTTTCGCCAGATCGACGGCTGCCGAAAAGGTGGCCCTGGAATCGACCGCTTCGATCCGCGCCAGCGCCTCGCGGGCGTCGGAGATCGTGCGGTGCGCGTCGCGTGACAGGGGCTGCGACGATTCACACAGCGGCAGCACCGAAATGCGGCTCCCCGGAGGAAGCCGTTCGAGAAACTCGTTGAGCCGTTGCCTGGCTTCGTCGAGGAGCGTCCCGTTCAGCCGCTGGTATCCCATGCTGAGGCTGTTGTCGACGATCAGGACGGCGTGGACGGGCTGGTTGGGATCGTTCGCCCCGCCGGTGATCAGATAGCGGGGGCGGGCCAGAGCCAGGGCGAACAGCAGCACGCAGAGCGTCCGCAGCGCCAGCAGCACAAGGTCGCGAAGCTGCAGCATGCGGCGGTTGCGCACGATGGCCGCGCGCAACAGGTCCATCGCCCCCCACGGGACGACGCGGTACCGCCGGCGGTTCAAGAGGTGGATGATCAGGGGCGCCGTCGCCGCGATGGCTCCCGCCACGGCGAATGAAGCGGCGGCAAAACTCGGCATCGATTCCTCGATCTTGTCAAATCGTCTGTTTCCGGGCTTTCAGCGAGTCGATCTTCCCCTCCTGCAAAATCGGCAGGTAGCGATTGGGCATCGCCAGAATGAAGCAGCCCACCGCCGTCCCGTACAACTGCCCCGGTTTCCCCGACACGCGGGCTGTGTCGGTCCACCAGCCGTCGTCTTTGGGATCCTTGGCGTTCAGCTTCTGCGAGCCGACCAGCGCATCGCGGAGCTTCGGGTAGCATTCCTCCCACCGCTTGCCCCCCACCTGGTATACGGCCTGCCCGACGTAATATAAGGTGTACGAATCGAGGGGAGGCCGGCCGTCGTGGTTGCCGGCTTTGAGCCGCGTCACCTGCGGCACGAGGGATTCCATGTTGCGTTCAATGCGCCAGTCGTCGTATTCGCCGAATTCCTGCAGGCAGACGACGCCGCAGGCGGTCATCGCCAGCGAACCCCGCGCGCCATCGTAGGTAAACTGCCCCGGCTCAGCCTGCACGGCGGGGTCGTCGAAATTCTGCTTTCCGCTGGCGGCCCGGTAATGCTCGCGGACGCTCTTGATCGCCAGGTTGATCACTTCGGGGGAGACTTCGAGCCCGCTGTCCATCGCGCTGCGCAGGGCCTTGGCCTGCATGACGACCAGCGACAGATCGTGGCCGCGCTTCTGGCGGCGGGCCTGGTAATCCCATCCGCCGTCTTCGCACTGCGTGTAGGCGATGAGCTTGAGAGCGCGGTCGAGGACGGGACTGATCCGCGGATCGCTGGTCATGCCGTACGCCTGGCCGAGCACGAACGCCGACAGTCCGTGATTGTACATGTCGCGCTGGGCGTTGGCGATGTTGAGGAGCCCCGAGGGCTTGGCGTTCTTGAGGACGTAATTGAGGGCCCTTTCGAGAGGATCGCCGAATTTTCCGTGGCCCGGGGTATGACCGGCGGCAAGAAACGCCAGGGCCCCCATGCTGACAAGGCCGAGATCGTTCGATTCCCAGTTTCCTTCCGGCCCCTGCGCCGTGGCCAGCCACTTCAGCCCCTTTTCCAGGGCCGCCTCGGATTCGCGCGTGATCTCCCATTCCCCCTCGGCGCGCGCGGAAGCAGGGGCGAGAGCGATAGAAAGAGTGCAGCACAGGACAACGAGAAACTTCATGAGCGACGACCCGCAGCACGATCGGACAGGCGTTATCGTCAATTGATCGTAGCAGGTGCCCGGTTACCCCTCAATCCGCCCGAAAGCGCTCGCGCCGTTCGTCGTTTCAAATTGCCTCCCCAAGCCCACGGGCCGCGTCCTCGGCGTTCTCGGCGGTTCAAAAGAACTTATTCCCTGTGCTGGCGAATTCACCTCGACTGCATTCAATCGATCTGCGTGTCTCCGCCGTCGGGCGTTCTGTTATGGCCTTTCAGGGCGAAATCGTTGCGAGCAGCGCGACCCCCCCGGGCCCCCCGTTGCCAAGGGGGGGAGCCATCGGTCAGCGAGTCGTACCCGTCGCGGGGCGCGGCGGCTGGGCCGGCTCGCCGGTCGGCGTCAGCTTGAACGCCTCGCGACGGGGTTCGCCGAGGCCGCGGCCGAAGAGGGTCCACAGGCGTTCGCCGGCGACGACGAGCGGACCAAGCATCGGCTGTTTGTCGGCGAGCGATTCCAGCGGCAGGTGGGCGGTTTCGCGGCCGGTTTCGGGATTGATCCAGACCAGGACCGGCTGCCACGTGTCGTTCGCCTGCGGTTCGCGGTGTGCCACGACGAGATCGCCGGTGGGGGGACAAACGTGGGCGTCGAGGATTTGTTCGGCGTCATGCTGCCAGAGGAGCTTGCCGGTGGAGACCGCATGAGCCTGCCAGCCGCGCGCCGTTTCGACGATCACGCGCTGGCCCGCGACGCCGATCAATCGGCGCATGTCGGGGACGGCCTGCTCCCAGATCCGCCGGCCCGTGTCGAGGTCGAGGCATTCGACGGCGAAGACTCCGGGTTGCGTGACGAAGAGCCGGTTGCCGACGACGAGCGGCACGCCTGCGGACTGTTCGTTGCCCGCAGGCGCCTGAGCCGGGGGAATCCACAATTGCCGGCGGACCCACAGCGGCCGGCCGGAGAAGTCGCAGCAGAGGACGGTTCCGCCGGCGACGGCGACGAGGCGCGCCCCGACGACCATTGCCTGGCAGTTGACCTGCCGGTCCCACAGATTGCGAAGCTGAATCACCGGCTGCTGCGACAGGATCTCGCCGGTGAGGGGATTGATGAGCGACAATTCGAGCGTGACGAGGCCGTTTTCGAGCGGCGTCGAGAGCGTGAACACGTACAGCCGGTCCTGCAGCAGGAGCGGATCCGAAGCCACACTGATCGACGGACGAGTCGTCCAGCGGATTTTGCCGTTGACGTCATTGAAGCAGACCAGCTCAGGGCCGTTCTTGGCCAGCCGCCGTACGAAGAGCCGGTCGCCGACAACTACCGGCCGCATCGCCACCAGTCCCCAGCTATGCGCCGGCGCCTGTTCCTTCCCCATGGGGACCGACCAGTGTTGTTTCCCGGTGGCGAGACTGAAGGCGCTCACCTGAAACCGGTTGGAAAGGTACAGCATCGCGCCGGCGACCGTAGCGGCGTACTGCCGAGCAGCCCAGTCGACCTCACCCGAAATCGGATTGCCGGGATTTTGCCCGACGTCGCCGGCGAGCGTCACGCGGCCGCGCACCTCGTAGCGGACCGCCTTGATGCCTCCCGCTGCCGTCGCCTCCACGGCCACCAGCGGAGCGCCCCCTTCCGCCGCCACGTGACTCTTCATTTCGGCGACCAGCCGCTCGAACGCTTCGGCGGTGAGCCGCGCGTCGTTGAAGACGACCGGCTCGGTGACCGGCGCCCCTTCGTCGCGCCCCAGCATCGCCGCGGCCAGGCGCAGACGTGCCGCGAGCGGCGGTTTCTGTTCTGTATCGGCACTGTGCAGGGCCAGCTCGAACTCGGCGGCGGCCTGGGCAAAATCGCCGTCTGCCAGCGCCCGGTCTCCGAGCCATTGATGGGCGGCGGCGGCGGACGGGGTCCCGAAGAACTGCACGGCGAGGGCCTGCAAAAGCTGCGGGCTGGCATCGGCCAGGGCCTGCTGCAGGCGCAGCCGGCCCAGCGTGCCGTACTGCTCGACCATCGTCTGCCGCAGCCCCGGATAATCGCGCATCGCCGTGTCAACCGCCTGCGGCAGCGACAGCAGCAGGCGCGGGTCGCGGCCGTCGGGAAGCACTCCCAGCACCAGATCGGGTTTGACCCCGAGAATGATCTGGCAGGCGTCGCGGTACGATTGATCGCCGAGAGTCGCTTCCAGCTCGGCCAGCGTGTTGAACCCCTCTTTGCTGAGGCTGACCGTGAGCGGATGCTGCGCGTCGAACAGGACGGCCGCGGGGCGCTCGCCGTTCTGGCGGCGCTTGTCGGCCAGGACCCGCTCGGCGTTGGCGCCGGCCCACTCCACGAGCGGGCGCAGGCGCTGCCGGCTGTCGGGCCAGCTTTGCTCGGGAATCGCCGGCCGATTGTAGAACTTGAGCCGCCGGCACAACTGCCGCACCTCTTCGCACTGATCGGCGTAGATGTGGAAGAGCAGCTCGGCGCTGGCCAGCGATTCGGGCATCGTCTGGAAGGGCGCCGTCGTCCAGATGGGGGCCGCCAGCAGTCTGCGGCCCGCTTGCGACCACGGCGCGGTGTCTCCTTCGCGCATCAATCGTTTCCCGAGCCGCTCATAGAACTGGCTCAAACGGTGGATTTCGGGCTGATCCCATGCGTCGTACAGTTCCGCCGCCTGATCGAGGACGCGGAGGCGCTCGGCGCCGGATGCCGGGCGCGTCAGATTCTCTTCCAGCAATCCGGCCAGCAGCGGATTTCCGAGGTTCGCCGGCGGGAGCGCGGCAAGGGTGCGAAGGGCGCAGGCATTCCGCCAGGCGATCGGGTCGGTTCCCGCGGGCAGGCTTTCCCGGACGCGGGCCTGCCACGCGGCGGGATTCGGATCGGTGGCGATGATGCTCGCGGGGACCTGCCGGCTGAGCGTCTCATCGGCGAGCCCGGTAATCGCGGCCAATTCCGAAACGCCGAGCTGCTCCAGCGTGATGCGATGCGGAACGTTCGTTTTGAAGCTGATCAACCCCACGCTCGACCAGCCGCCGCGCAGACCGCGCGCCGGATCCAGCGCCCGGCTCCAGTGGACTCCGTCGCCGCTGGTCCAGCATTTGAGGGTTCCGCTGCCGGCCACCAGCCGCAGCCACTGACCGGGACCGACGTACGCAATCGGTTGCTGGTTGATGTCGAGACTGGCTTCGAACGCCCCGGCATTGGGTGGCAGGTACGCGGCGACATTCTGACCGGTGCGCTGCTCGCGCACGAACCCGAGAACGTAGAGCGGCTTCCCGGCGTCGTCCCCGAGGCAGACTCCGGTGCCGGGCGAAGTCTCACCGAGACGGAAAATAACTTCATAGAGCCCCGGCCGCGGGAGTTTGACGGCGACCCACGAGGTTTCGGTCGCTTTGTCGGCGGCGAGTTGCATCCCGCCATTACCGGTTTTGTTCAGATTGACGCCGCTGGCAAGCTGTTTCGTCCATTCCAGCGCGGCAGGTGACGAATCAGAATCCCCTCCCCCTTGATGGGGGAGGGTCAGAGTAGGGGTGAGGAGCCGCGAGCCGCCCGCCCACCCACCCCGGCCCTCCCCCACGAGGGGGGCGGGAGAAACACCGGGATTCTCGCCCTTTTGGACCCTCGCGTCGATTGGACGCGCAGCATCAGCATCCAATTCCCTCCCCCTTGAGGGGGG
>JBLMWR010000387.1:0-2644 GCA_050257335.1 Deltaproteobacteria bacterium
GCGAGTCCTCGCCCGGCCGGCAAATGACTGACCGGTCCGGGATCCTCCCCACAGGCCGCTTTGACAGGGATGTCTCATGCTGCGAAATGCCGTTCGAGCCGGGCTGCTGAGTGTGGCGGCGGGGTGCATTCTGCTGGCGGCAGGTTGCAATGGCACATGCTTTTACAGCGGCAGGCGCTGCCCGACGATTTACGACCCATGTTGCCGTTCGTGCTGCGGCCTGCAGTACGAAGGCTGCTGCACCTGCCGGGACGATCTCCGCGACCGGGTCAATCAGGTGTCGGACATCTTCCTGCCGTAGGGCGGGAAGGCTCGCGATCGACAAGGTCGGATGGGCGAACGACTTCTCCCCCCCCTTAGCAAGCGGCGGAAACGCCCATTGGCCACCCGCGCGCCGTGCGGTTGTGCGATCCTCCAGCGTCCGTGGCGGGCCCGGCACCCATGCGGATGGGACCCACCTGCCTACGCGCGCACCGTCGCCCGCTCGCGATAGAGGCGTTCGACGTCGGCCACCGTGACGGTAATCTCGCGGACGAACCCGGTATGCGAGCGCTCGTATCCGATTTTCGCGGCCTTCTCGGGATGCTCATGCACGGCCCGGGCGAGCCATTCCTTGTCAGCTTCGGACAGCCCGGCCAGTTCCGGTGCCCAGTTCGTGCGGGTCTCCATCACCAGCGTTTCCCGCCGCGCGTCGTATTTTTCTTCCGCCGCCATTGTTTCTAATTCTCCTCCGCGCCGCCGGCGCCCGCCCCCATATTCTCCTGGAAGAACTTGACGATCCTGGCCACCCCCTGCATCTGTTCGACCGGGAGGTGCGTCCTGACCCGCAGTCCCTGCGGCTCGGTGGCGGCCCCGATGCCGAAATACGACGCCTTCCCCAAGAGGTCCTTCACCGCGTCGGCATCAATCGGGAGCGGTAATTGATTCTCGACGGCGATTCCCAGGATTTTGGCGACCGTGTTCGCCAGATCGAACAGAAAGACGACATTGGCCTTCGCTCCCAGCTTTCCGCGCGTCTGCTGGACGGGCGATTTGCCGTTATCCGCCGGCTTCTTTTCGAGCGCCGCCAGGGCGTCGGTCATGGCCTGTTTCCCGCCGCCCATGGTCTGCACCACCCGGTCCTTGAGATAAACATTGCGTGTGACCATGCCGTCGGGGCCGAACAGCCCGGCGTTGATGCGGTCCATAAAGGCAGCGAGCGGGTTCTGCGGATCGTCAATCTCGGTTTTGACGGTCACCACGTCAGCCGAATTCTTGCCGTACTTTTCGGCGTCGGGCTTGACGGTGGTGGTCTGCTTGATTCCCTGCGTCTCGATGGATCCCATCGCCTTCAGGAGTTTATGCGAAAGCTCGCGCATTTTCGCCGGGTCGTCAACTTCAGTCACCGAAACCGACCGCACGGCGCCCCCTTCGGTGTCCGCCAGTCCAAATGCCGCATTGATCGAGCCGTATTTCAACTTCGCAAAATCCTTCGTTGTATTTTCGATTTCTTTGGCAACCTCGGGCTTGACGCCGGGGAGCGCCCCGCCCCCCTGGCTGAGTTTCGCGAACTCTGACATGTCCCACGTCAGGCCGAGATAAATCAGATTGCCGCCGGGGAGCGACGACAGCGTGCCGAGCGCCCCGGGAGGCGATTTGGCCAGCAGCTTGTCGGTCGAAGTCCCCCCCTTCAAGCGCACGAGATCTTCGAAGTTCAGGCCTTCTTTTGAAACCGTCGCCGCGACCGTGCAGCTCCGGGTGTCGTTCATCCCCTGGACCAGAAACGCGAAAATCTTTCCGACGACCTCGACGGCCTGTTTGGGGTCGAAACCCGTCGCTCCGCCCGGAGGAATCGGGGCGTTCTCGAGATTCTCGGTGAACTTCTGTTTGGCCTCTTCGATATCGGACTTGTATGCCGCGGCCAACTGGGGAATGTTGATGAAGATCGACGCGTCGCCGCTGTCGAACACCGCCTGGCTGTCTTTATCGATCAAAGTCGAGATCGACTTGCCTTCCCCCTTGAGCCGCGCTGCGGTTTTGGTGGCGGCGTCGGCATCGGTCGTATAGACCCCCAGCTTTCCGTTTTCCATGAACTTAACGCTCTCACCCAGGCCTTCCTTCATGGCCTTGATGTCGGTGGCCGGAACGATGAACACCACGTCCGGTTCCTTTTCGCCCCCCTTGGCGTAAACGGCGACCCACCAGTCGGATTCCTGATCGACGCCGGCGAGGGTCGGATTCGAAATCGCCAGCCCGAGCGCCGCCGATTGCTGGCGGATCTGGTCTCCCGAACCCTTCACGACGAGGTCGGCGAGGTCCGCGACCTTCGCAATCGTCGCCAGGGGTTTCTTCAGGCGGAGGACGGCGCTGGCGTCGGTCGAGACGGCGTCGAGGGCGTTCTCTGCGGCCTGAAGCGGCAGAGCGGCGAGTACCAGAATCAACGGCAGCAGGGGAGACACAATGCGTCGCAACATGGCTGGCGTCCTGTGGGCAGAGAAGCGGATGCGTGGTTGAATGAACTGCCGGCCGGGCGCGCGGACAGCGATCTTACCGATCTGGAATGCGCAGAGTATACCCGCCGAACCGTGTCCAAGGGAAGCAAGCCGCATCGGTCCGGCGTGATCCATACCCGTCCAAGCCAACGCAGGATTCAACGATTCGGATC
>JBLMWR010000388.1:0-6078 GCA_050257335.1 Deltaproteobacteria bacterium
CCGGCAGGTCCCACGGCAGGAGGAATAATCTTACACGGTCACGCTCTGCCGGCCGGAGGAACGGACGCGGACGATTCAGGTCTGCCGGCAGGTCCCCCGGCAGGAGGAATACGATTACACGGTGAACCTGTGCCGGCAGGAGGAGCGGACGCGGACGATCCAGGTTTGCCGTCAGGTCCCCCGGCAGGAGGAATACGATTACACGGTGAACCTGTGCCGGCAGGAGGAACGGACGCGGACGATTCAGGTCTGCCGCCAGGTTCCGCGGCAGGAGGAATACGATTACACCGTCACGCTCTGCCGGCCGGAGGAACGGACACGGACGATTCAGGTCTGCCGGCAGGTCCCCCGGCAGGAGGAATACGATTACACCGTTACCCTCTGCCGTCCCGAGCAGCGCACGCAGACTGTTCGCGTCTGCCGGATGGTCCAGGAAGAACAGACGCAGACGTACCCGGTGTGCGTCCCGGTGACGGTGGACCGCCAAGTTCAAGTTCAGGTCTGCCGGATGGTGGAGCAATCGGCCGCGTCGGCCAATCAGCCGTAACGCGTGCCGCCTGGTGCGGATAACGTCAGCACCCCGGCTGCTACAAGGCAGCCGGGGTGCTTTGTTATTCCTGAGTGACACACTTCGCATCGGCGGCCCGCCGATGGATTCAATCGCCGACGCGACTATTTCGACCCCTCGTCAACCTTGGCTTTGGACGCGTCTTTCTTGATGATCTCGATGACCTTCTCGCAATCCTCCTTCGTCTTGTAACCTTTGGCCGTCATCGCCAGGATCTGCGGGACCCTTAAACGCCGTTTTTTCGTGCAGCGACATGGTCGCCAGCGCGGCGTTGGTTCGAATATGGTCCAGATTCAGTCCGCCCACGACGAGACTCGTTACTCCGGCGTTGTCCAGTACGAACCCGATCGCCTCGGCGGGCGGAAGCTTCCCGGAGGCCAGGCCCTTCTTGACGATGACGCCGACCCCGCGCTGGGCAGCGGCCGCGATGACCGAGGCGTGCGATTGATCGTTGATATGATATTCGACCATGACCGCATCGGCCCAGTCGAGGGCCAGGCGCACTCCTTCGACGGTCTTTCCCGAAAGGCCGATGGTCCGCACCAGCCCCTGTCGCTTGAGATCGCGGAGCGTCGCGACGGCGTCGGTGGTTCGCTGGATGGCGGCGTCTTCGTCATTCGAATGAATGAAGACGAGATCGAGCACGTCGGTCCGAAGGCGGCGGAGGCTGCGCTCGACGCTGCCGCGCACCCCGGCGGCCGAAAAGTCATATCGCGACCGGCCGTTTTCGAAGGTTTCGCCGACCTTGGTCGAGAGCGTGAATTCCTTCCGGCGATGGCCGATCAATCGGCCGATTCGCTCTTCGCTGAGCCCGTACGCGGGGGCCGTGTCGATATAGCCGACGCCAAGGTCGAGGATTCCGTTGAGCAGAGCGGCGACTGCCCGGTCGTCAGGCAAAGCATACGCCTGTGCGTATTTGGTCTTCTCGTTCCGTCCGATCTTGAAGGCGCCGAACCCGATCGGAGTGACGGAAAGGACGGTCTTGCCGAGAGGTCGTGGTGTCATGGCGTTGGCGCGACCTCCAAAATCGCGGCGCGCGACACACTGCGGTGGCTGCCTCGGGCTGAACGCGCCTGGCCGGCACAACAGAAACAGAACCGATCACAACAGCCCCCGGCTTCGGCGTCGTCAATCGCGACTCGATTTGTGAAATGAATCATGGGCTTGGAGATTCTCACAGCTTCAAAACGCATTATGCAGCACGGCTCGAGCGTGACTCGCGATCGAGGCGGTGCCAGGTGCGCGGCGTCTCCCACGGGGGTTGGGCCACCTCGGGCCGCGGCCAGGCGGCGAACTCCCTTGGATCGAAAGCGCCGCCCGCAGAAGCAGATCGATTGGACGCCGGCAGACATGCCTCGACCATTCTCACCGCTTGCGGGGCCAGCGCGAGTTTCGTCGGCCAGACTGTGAGGATGTCTCCATCGGAAAGCACGGTGGCCGTATCAGGCCGACTGCCGTGCGGCATCGCGCGCTCGGCCCGGTCGACACGGCAGGCCGACCATTCGCAGTCCGCAAAATTGACGCCGGGGAGAACGGAGACCAGTTCGTCACGCGCGCGGCGGACGAGCGTCTGTTCATCGCAGGCAACGCCGTCTTCCGCCAGTTGTCCGCCGACCTGCCACACCGTCCGGCCCTGCGAATCGCAGTCGGTGGTGATCGTCACCCGCGTCCGGGCGCCGTCCACACAATGACCGTTCAGCACCGGCAGATGGCCACGGACCAGCACCATGTGCAGAGGTCGCGTCTGCATCTGGTCGGCAGGCAACCCCATCCGGCGGCGCAGGACTGCATTGCCTGCTCCGGCGGTGAGTACGACGCGCCGGGGACGCACTTCCACTTTCTGCGCGTTGTCGGGATGCGAAATGACGACCCGTTCGACGACCCCCGTCCCGGGCAAAACGAAATCGATTCCGCAGTCGGCGTCGACTTTTAATATTCGCGCGCCATGTTGCCGTGCGAGATCGGCGATGAAGCTGGGCGGGGAGATCACCTGCTCGTCGAGCCGGGCGACAGGTCCGGGGCAGCCGGCGAAGACGGCCGGACGGTCGGCCGAGGAAATTTCGGTCGGCGCCACTTGCAACCCGACCCGTGCGCCCAGCATGCCCAGCCGCGAGCGGAGCGAATCGCTCCGCCACAAATGGCAACAGGCGGACCGCACCCGCGTGTTACGCAGGTCCGGGACGCGCCGGCCGGCAAGGCACTGTCGCCAGATTTCGGGCATGTCGCGGATTTCCCGGGCGGCCGGCGTTAACAAGCCTTGCAGGCTGTACTTCAGACCGCCGTGGATGATCCCCTGCGATGCGACCGTCTGCCCCTGGCCCAGCCGTCCGGCTTCCAGCAACAGGACACGGTCGCCGCGCCGCGACAACTGATCGAGCAGCCACAACCCGGCGGCGCCGCCGCCAAAGATTAAGACGTCCAATTCCATCGTGTTGCCCAACCGGGGGGGGGCACCGACCGATCGGCTGGTCCCCTCCGCTCGCCTGCACATTTGTTTTTCGCGTCCACGTGACCCAGCCGTCGCGGCGTGTTTTAGCCGATTTCCCCGTTTTTGCGAAGGTCGATCCGTGCACGTGCGCCGTCGACTCCGCTATGATACATGTTCATCGTGAACGATCACCCAGAGACGATCCCATGCGCGTCGGCTTGTTCATTCCCTGTTACATCGACCAGTTCTATCCGCAGGTGGGGCTGGCGACCGTCGAAGTGCTTGAGCGGCACGGCGTGGAGATCGACTTCCCTGCGGCCCAGACGTGCTGCGGGCAGCCTTTGGCGAACACCGGCTGCATTGAAGAAGCCCGCCCCCTCGCCGAACGGTTTGTCAGGATTTTCGAAAACTGCGTCTATGTCGTCTCCCCGTCGGGCAGCTGCGTCTCGATGGTTCGCCACCATTACGAGCAATTTTTTGACCACGATACGGCGTTCGAGAGGCTCAGGCCGCGGGTCCTCGAACTGTGCGAATTCCTGACGGATGTGCTCAAGGTCGAGCGCCTCTCGGGAAAGTTTCCCCATCGCGTGGGATTGCATCAGAGCTGCCACGGGCTGCGCGAGCTGCGTCTGGGCAAATCGAGCGAACTGGTGACCGCTCCTTTCGGAAAAGCCGAGAAGCTGCTCGCGTCCCTGGAGGGGATCCAGCTTACGCAACTGACACGGCCCGACGAATGCTGTGGTTTCGGAGGCACCTTCGCCGTCGGAGAAGAGGCCGTCTCGTGCATGATGGGGCGCGACCGGATCCGCGATCACGAACAGGCCGGGACGGAAGTCCTCACCGCCGGCGATATGTCGTGCCTGATGCATCTCGACGGCCTGATCCGTCGGGACGGCAAGCGGATGCGGGTCATGCACATTGCCGAGATCATGGCGGGCCATGCCGTATGACCACGACTCACGCCGCCAACGCCGCCCGCTTCGTCGCCGACGCCGATCGCGCGCACTGGCACGACCAGACACTGTGGTTCGTGCGCGTGAAGCGCGACCGCATGGCGCAGGCGTTGCCCGAATGGGAATTCCTGCGCGAGACTGCGGCCGCCATCAAGGCCCACACCCTGTCCCGCCTGGGGGACTATCTCGAGGAATTCGAACGCCGCGCCACGGCGCTGGGCGCTCAGGTGCATTGGGCCCGCGACGCCGCCGAGCATAACTCCATCGTCCTCGAGCTGCTCGAAGCGCGCGGCGTGAAGAGGGTCGTCAAAAGCAAGTCGATGCTCACCGAGGAATGCCACCTCAATCCGTTCCTCCAACGGCACGGCATCGAGGTCGTCGATACCGACCTGGGGGAGCGAATCGTACAGCTCGCCGGCGAGCCTCCCAGCCACATCGTGTTGCCGGCGATCCACAAAAAGAAAGAGGATATCGGCGAGCTGTTCCACAAGCACCTGCACACCGCCGCGGGGGCCACCGACCCGAACTATCTTGCCGAAGCCGCGCGGCAGCACCTGCGGGAGAACTTTATGCGCGCCGACGCCGGGATTACCGGCGTGAATTTCGCCATCGCCGAGACGGGAGGCTTCGTCGTCTGCACGAACGAAGGGAACGCCGACCTGGGGGTCTCGCTGCCCAGGCTGCACATCGCCTGCATGGGGATCGAAAAACTGATTCCGCGGGCGGCCGACGTGGGAGTGTTTCTGCGGCTCCTGGCGCGCTCGGCGACCGGGCAGCCGATCACCGCGTATTCGTCGCACTTTCACGGCCCCGCGGCGGGGGGCGAACTGCACATCGTGCTGGTCGATAACGGCCGCAGCGCGATTCTCGCGAACGATGAGTTTCGCCGGTCGCTCAACTGCATCCGCTGCGGGGCCTACATGAACACGTGCCCGGTCTACCGCCGCAGCGGCGGCCACAGCTACGAAACGACCGTTCCCGGGCCGATCGGGTCGATTTTGGCGCCGGCCCGCGACGCGAAAACGTTCGCCGGTCTGCCGCACGCGTGCAGTCTGTGCGGATCGTGTACCGACGTCTGCCCGGTCAAAATCGACCTGCACCATCAGTTGCTGACCTGGCGCGGCGAGATCGGCCGGCGCGGTCTGCTCCCCTGGTCGAAACGGCTGTCGATGAAAGCCCTGGCGTTCGTCTTGCGGCGCCCGCGCCTGTATGACTTTTCCGGACGGTTGGGGCGAATGATGATGTCCATCGCGCCGCGATGGCTGCTGTACAACGGGCTGAATACCTGGGGCCGGCAGCGCGAACTGCCGCCGATTCCCGCCAACAGCTTCCGCGAACTGTACTCCCGGAAAAATGGCCAGCCGCGCTGACATTCTGAATGCTCTCCGCAGCCGCAAACTGGCGCCCGCCGAATTGCCCTCGCTTGCCGGCCCGTGGATCACCTACGCCGACCGCCAGCGGCAGTTCTCCGAAACGCTGCAGGCCGTTGGCGGACGGTGCATCGAAGTCGCCGGCGAACACTCGCTGCGCGACGCGCTGGCCGGGCTCGAGCCGGTGAAAACCGCGAAGAAGATCTGCTCGCTGGTCCCCGGCGTGCTCGCCCCGAACGTCGATCTTGCGGCCGTCGCGGATCCGCACGAACTGGAGGACGTGGACGTGGCGGTCGTCCCCGGCCATTTCGCCGTTGCGGAGAACGCTGCCGTGTGGGTCACGGACGAGCACCTGCGGCACCGGGCCATTCTCTTCATTGTTCAACATCTGGTGCTGGTCGTCCCGCGCGATCAGGTGTTCGACAACATGCACCAGGCGTACGAACGACTGCGTTTCGACGGGCGCGGGTACGGCGTATTCATTTCCGGACCGTCGAAGACCGCCGACATCGAGCAGTCGCTCGTCATCGGCGCCCACGGCCCCCGCTCGCTGACGGTTTTTCTGGCGGGATAACCGGTCCCGGCCTCCGCTGCTTTTCGCAGCAGTTGACGAAATGACATCACGCAAAGGCGCAAAGACGCAAAGGGTCTCCGTTGCCAGCTTTTCGGTTTAGTCCGTGTAAAAAAATAACTTCCTCAATTGGATTTTCGTTCATGCGGCAAGATCGAGTAGTTCCATTGCGGCATGATGCGTCGGCG
>JBLMWR010000389.1:0-24330 GCA_050257335.1 Deltaproteobacteria bacterium
CAGGGGTTGCGCGGGCTGGGAGTCGGGCCGGGACAGCGGATCGTGCTGATGGTTCGGCCAGGCATTGAGTTCATTGCCCTCACGTTTGCGCTCTTCAAAGTCGGCGCCGTCGTCGTCCTGATTGACCCGGGGATGGGACCGCGCCGCGTGTTCCGCTGCCTTGATGAGGTCGAACCGGAAGGCTTCGTGGCGATTCCAGCCGTGCAGGCTCTGCGGATAGCTTCCTTCGGAAGGTTTCCGCAGGCGCGATTCAACGTGACAGTCGGCAAACGATGGTTTTGGGGCGGGGCGACGTATGAGTCGTTGATGCGAGCGCAGAATCAGGGAGCGGGCACCGACAACTGGGTTGGTCCCCCCCGCTCGCCTTTTCAGTTGGAGCAAACAAAATCGACCGACCCGGCGGCGATTATTTTTACGAGCGGCAGCACGGGCGTGGCCAAGGGGGTGGTGTACGAGCACGGCATGTTCGCCGCCCAGGTGGTCAGTTTACGCGATTATTACGCCGTCGAGCCCGGCGGCGCCGATCTTCCCGGCCTGCCCCTGTTCGCGCTCTTCAACTCGGCGATGGGTGTGACCACCGTCGTCCCCCCGATGGATCCGACGCGGCCGGCTCAGGTCGATCCCGAAAAAATCGTGGCGGCGATCCACGGACAGGGGGTGACGCAGGGCTTCGGCTCGCCGGCGATCTGGAACCGCGTCGGCCGGTATTGCCAGGCGCGAGGGATCACCTTTCCCAGCCTGCGGCGAGTCTTCTCGGCGGGGGCGCCGGTCCCCGTCGCCGTGCTGGAGCGGATGAAAGGGACCCTCGTCGCCGCCGGGGCCGAGATGCACACTCCCTACGGTGCCACCGAAGCCTTGCCCGTCTCGTCGATCACGGCGACCGAAGTCCTCACGCGGACTGCCGAAATGACCCGCCAGGGCGCCGGCACCTGCGTCGGCCGGCCCTTCCCGACGATTCGCCTCAAGATCATCGAGATCGTCGCGGGGCCGATCAAGTCGCTGGGGGAGGCCCGCGAGCTACCGGCGGGGCAGATCGGCGAGATCATCGTGCAGGGGGCGGTCGTGACCCGCGAGTATTTCCGCAAGCCCGAGGCGACGGCGGCCGCCAAAATCCCCGACCGCGAAACGTTCTGGCACCGGATGGGGGACGTGGGGTATCTTGACGAAGCCGGCTCGCTCTGGTTCTGCGGCCGCAAGTCCCACATCGTCGAAACTGCGGAAGGCCGGATGTTCACCGACTGCGTCGAGCCGATTTTTAACGCCCACCCGCGCATCGCCCGCTGCGCGCTCGTGGGCATCGGCCCCAGGCCGCGACAGACGCCGGTGATCGTCGTCGAGCTCGAATCGGGGCCGCCGTCGGACACCCTGATCGCGGAGCTGCGCGACCTGGCAAAAACGAATCCGAACACCCGCCGGATTGAACGCTTTCTCTTCTATCCCGAGTCGCTGCCGGTCGATGTCCGCCACAACACCAAGATCAACCGCGAACAGCTCGCGAAATGGGCGGAGCGGCAATGATCCAGGTGCTTGTCACCGGCGGCGGCGGATTTCTCGGCCTGTACATTGTCGAGCAGCTTGTCGTCCGGGGGGACAGGGTGCGCGTCTTGTGCCGTGGACAATACCCGCGGCTCCATGAGCTGGGAGTTGAGTGCATCACCAGCGACGTGCGCGACGCGTCGGCCGTGGCCGGGGCCTGTACCGGCGTGGACGTCGTCTTTCACGTCGCCGCCGTCTCGGGCATCTGGGGACCGTGGGAGCATTACCACGGCATCAATACGGTCGGGACCGAAAACGTCATTGCCGCGTGCCGTGCGCACCATGTCCCGCGGCTCGTTTACACCAGTTCCCCCAGCGTGATCTACGACGGGCGCGATCATCGGAATGCGAACGAATCGCTGAAATACCCGGCGCATTATCTGTGCCATTACCCGCACAGCAAGGCGCTGGCCGAGCGGGCGGTGCTGGCGGCCAACGGCGTCGGAGGTCTGTTTACCGCCGCGCTGCGGCCGCATCTGATCTGGGGGCCGCGCGACAATCATTTGATTCCGCGGCTGATCGCGCGGGCCAAAGCGGGGAAGCTGCGGCGGGTCGGGCGGGGTGACAACCTGATCTCGATGTCGTATGTCGAGAACGCCGCCCACGCACACTTGCTGGCCGCCGACCGTCTCGTTCCCGGATCACCCGTCGCGGGGCAGGCCTATTTCATCAACGAGCCCGAGCCGGTCAATCTGTGGAGCTGGATCAACCGGTTGCTGGGGCTCGCGGGGTTGCCACCAGTCACAAAATCGATTTCGCCGCGCGCCGCTTATGCCGCCGGCGCCCTGCTCGAAAGACTCTACAGCCTGCTGCACATCGGCGGCGAGCCGCCGATGACCCGTTTCCTTGCCCAACAACTGAGCGGCACGCATTCATACGACATCGGCAAAGCGACTCGTGACTTCGGTTACCAGCCGATCGTCTCCGTCGCCGAAGGCCTGCGGCGTCTGGAACCAGAATTGAAACGGCTGGCGGCGCAATAAATGTCGCCTCGCCCCGGCGAGCCGCGGGGTTTATCCCCGAGGTTTCGGCGTTGTATTTTGACCGGCGATGGGGACGCAGGTCGATTCCGGGCGCAGGTCAGACATGGTTGGTGCGAAGCTCACGACACCTGTCGGCCAAAACGGAACCAAGTTCTTCGACTCGGGCGTACGACCACTGGTATGCCAGGTGGTTGGCGGCCAACACATCGAAGGCAATCCCGTGCCAATTCACCGTGGTGAACTGGTCACGAGGCAAGTCGGTTTGACACAGCTTAGCACGCACACGATTACTTAAGCGAGGTCGGATGCTCGCTGCGAGTGGCGATGGACATTTAGTTTAACAAGTCCCGTATGTCGGTGAGGATGTCCTACTCCTGATGCCTGCCGCGTTCGCCCTCCTGGCGCTTTTCTTCTTTCGCCTCCTCGATCAACTGGTCCAGCAACTTCCGGTATCGCGAGTGAACCCTGCTCACGTGACGTCTGATTTCCGAGATTTTCTCGGGAGCCAATGACTTGAGAACTTCGACAATGTGAGTGCGGTCCTTGGCGCGACCCGCGCTGAGCTTGAGTTCGATCCAGCCGGGCAAATCGGAATAGCCGAGGCCGGACGCGACTCCGAGATTCGTCGGTCCGGGGATCGTCGTCGGCGCCGAGTCTCGCGCCTTGCCTCCCTCCGGAACAATGTTGATCTCGACATCTTCAAACTGCAACGTGTGCCATCCAGCATTCGACCGCCATGTCACCTTGAACCCGAACCGCGGCGCGTCGGCGAGCAGCCGGTCGAGGGCGTCGCGGGCCACGACAATGGCGATGTCCTCGGTGATCGCCGGGTATCCGAAGTGGATGGCCGCCAATCCCCCGACGATGGCAAATTGGGTTCCGTTTGCGAGCGCCAGTCGATTCAGTGCCTCAAAGGCACGGGTAAAACGATTTTGTTCCCCTGCGGTCACGGCACGGATGCTTTCTGAGCCTCGCTCAAGTAGGGCCGCTGCAGCGCGGAGTTCCGGGCGGAGTGACATTTCGGGGACGGTCGGCATGCTTTGGATTCCCGAGGATTCACCACGAATAACCAATTCGATTATACCTTGCCGGCGGGAGGATGAGGAATCTCTATTTCCAGTACTCGGGCAATCCCTCCCTGGTATCCCGCAGAATCTCGACGATGGCCGTTCGTTCCGCTCGCGGCAGTTTGTTGAACGGTTCCGGCGGATCGGCCGCAGTCAGCACGTCGAACAACCGTCGATAGACGCGATTTTTGACCGGAGCGGGCAGATTGTCGAAGGCCGCGGAATAGATGAGGTAGCTCAAGCGGTACTTGAAGAGCCGGGTTTCGAGGTCGAACTGCCGCAGCGATCGGCCCTGTTTGTCGCGCGGGCCCTGCTTCGCAAACCACGATTCATAGGCCGAGCTTCCCAGCAGCGCGTGGTCGAGGGGCGCTTCGTCCACGAACAGCAGGGCGCGGAGCAGGAGATCTTCGGACCCGGACGGCTTTTGATACTGGTGTTCGTAGTTCACGCGCGCGATCAGATTGTGCAGATTGGTCTGGTGGTCGTGGACGAGCAGGGCCACGATGTCGCTGTGGGCGGCCGGGTATTTGGAGAGGTCGAGCCGTTTCTTCAGGTCGACCGGCCGGCCGGGACCGTCGCGGTTCCGGTCGTATTCGAGGAGGTCGGCGGTCGTCGAGAGATTTCCCAGGTGCGGCTGATCGCCGAAGTCTCCGGTGACGTACCAGCCTCCCCAGCGCTGGGCGAGGGGGGTGGCGTCGCTGACTTTCGAATACCCCCGCGCGGGATTGCCCTGCGCGTCGGTGACAAACGAGCGGACGAGGTGGCCGGGAACATTGAGCGAATTGTTCGAAGCGTGACACAAAAGGCAGCTCTCTTCGCGGGCGAGTTTCGCCGGCTGATCCTCTTTTTGCGGCAGCGTATAAAAGATCGCGCCCTTGTGCGGATCCACGGCCGAGATTTCGAGGAAGGGAGCCCCCGGAACGAATCCGACGTAGACGCTGTCGTTGAAGTAGAGGGCCCGCGGGTTGTCCGGGGAGATGATCCGGGCGTTGACCGAGTTCCTGGCGAACACGAGCATCTGCGAGTCGAGGGGGACATCGAGCGATTTCAGAAACGAACGCAGATAGCCTGTGCCGGCTTCGAACACGAGTCTGACTTCCCCCTTGTCGATGCGCTCGCGCAGTTTCGAGACCGGGTCCGCCAGATCATTGCTGAAATAGTCGACGGGAGGCTGGCGGTAGGGGAAGGCTTCGACGGGAGGGGAGCTTTGCGGAAGGGCGGGGGTCGGGAGTAAAAATTGAAAATTGAAAATTGAAAATTGTAAAATGAGAACTGAGAAATATGCACCCCGTCTCCTCCGCAGCAGCCGGGGTGCTGGCGTGCAATTCAGGACGAGATTCAGATAGGGGTGCAACGACTTGCCGACGCACGGCCGGCAAACAGCGTAGCGCGACCCCCCCGGCCCCCCCGTGCCAAGCGTCGGAAAAGTCCGACGCGCCATTCGCTTCGTCATCACGTTCGTTCTCCAACACAGCGATTTCTGCCGCGAAATATTGAAAACTCGCGTCCCGGCAGACAACATTGTAAGCTGAAGGCAACCCTTTCGACACGGAGCGCCGGCCGATGTTCAAACGATCGTCCCTCACCTGGCCCATCACCCTGGTGGTGGTGCTGCTGGCCCTGATCGTTGGCCTGCTGGTGATCTGGATCATCGGCCAGGCGGCTGAACAGCATTGGGCCCTGCTCACCGTCGGCACCGTTTTTCTCACGCTGATCCTGATCGGCGTGGTCGTGTATTTCATCTGGTCGTTCCGGGAATACCGGCTCAACCGCCGGCAGGCCAACTTCATCGACAGCGTGACGCACGAGCTGAAGTCTCCGATCGCCTCGCTCAAGCTTTGTCTGCAGACCCTCGATCTGCGATCCGTCTCGCCTGAACAGCAGCGTGAATTTCATAAATTCATGATGGAGGACATCCAGCGGCTCGACTCGCTGATCGACCATCTGCTGGCGGTGGCGCGGCTCGAGCACGTCGAGCGCGACGACCAGCTCGAAGACGTGCCCCTCGAACCGTTGCTCAAGAATTGTGCGGACGAAATCCGCCGGCGGTACGACCTGAAGCCAGAGCAGATCCGGCTGGAAGTCGAGCCCTGCGTGGCACGCGGACGGCCGCGTGATCTGGAAATGGTATTCGTCAACCTCATGGACAATGCCGCCAAGTACGGCGCTCAGGAGGCGCAGGTGCTCGTGCAGGCGGCGATCCACCGGGAGGACCGCGTGGTCATTAAAATCTCGGACAACGGCAAGGGGATCGCCTTTGACGTGCGGCGGAAGATTTTCCAGCGGTTTTATCGCGGCGGCACCGAGCTCGAACGCACGACCAAAGGGACCGGGCTGGGTCTGTTCATCGTCAAATCCCTCGTCAGTAAGATGAAGGGGAAGATCCACGTCCACGGCCGGGGCCCCTTGCGCGGCGCCACGTTCGAGGTCGATCTGCCCGGCCGGGCGCTCCCGCCGTCCGTCGCCGCGCCGCCAGAGACCCGGGAAGATTCGGTCCACGAAGGATTGCCGCGAGAAGCTCCCGATGCATCCGCCGTCGCCGAGGCGGCGACTCACACGGCATGAAAAAACGCATCCTGATCGTCGAGGACGAACGCCACATCGGCGTGCCGCTCAAATTCAATTGCGAGGCCGAGGGTTATGAAGCCACGCTGGCCGAAGACGGTCCGTCGGCGATCCGGCAATTCGAAGCCAACCCCGGGGCTTTCGACCTGATCATTCTCGACCTGATGCTTCCTTTGATGAGCGGGTATGCCGTGCTGGACAAGCTGCGGGCGTCCAAAGTCTATGTCCCCGTGCTGATCCTCACGGCGCGGACCCTCTCGGAAGACCGCATCCGCGGCTTCGACGCCGGGGCCGATCAGTACATGACCAAGCCCTTCGAGCTCCCCGAGCTGCTGGCACGGGTGCGGAGCCTCTTGGCGCGGCACGCGCAGGTGCGCGGGACGGCGGTGCCGGCCAAACCGGCGGGCGACGCGTATCAATTCAACGGCGCGACGATCGACTTCGCCCGGCACGAGGTGACCGTCCGCGGCGAACCGCGAACTCTCACCTCGCTCGAAATCAAACTCGTCAAATACTTTGTCGAAAACGAAGGGGTTGTGCTGACCCGCAATCAGCTTCTCGACAACGTCTGGGGGATGGATTCTTCGCCCACGACCCGCACGGTCGACAACTTCATCGCGCGGTTGCGGCAGCATTTCGAAACCGACCCGGCGAACCCGCGACATTTTCTGTCGGTTCGTGGGGTCGGCTACCGGTTCGTGGCCAATCCGGCCGATGGCGACAAAAATGAACCGGCGGGCGGAGCCGAGGGCGAATCGGCGTCGTGACCGCTGTTATTTTTATTGATGATCTGGGGGAAATGATACGTATAAGACGTCGTTGCCGGCCCGGCAAGGTGGAACGGCCGTTTCCCGTTCTCCCCGGGGGATGAATCTCCCGTTGTCGTAACTGGCCGTCCTGAAGTATCATCCAAGCCGATAAAGAGAAGAATCGGCTTCGCCCCAGTTCCTCAAGTTGAGCCTCCCTTTTTCCGCGACCGCGGGAGACGTTCTGATGCCTGACCACCGCCCGGGTTTACTCCGCAAACTCTTGTTGGCATTCGGTTTATTCATTGCCCTTGCGGCCCCGTCTTGTGCCCCGGCCGACGAGGGAGGGTTTCCGGACATCCTCGGACTGCGGGGAAAGGGCGCGCCAGCCCAGTCCCCGGCGGAATTCACCGCCGCCCTCGTTCCCGATGGCCAGGCAGGCGTAGTCACCCTGCGTCTTTCTGCCAAACTTCCTCCTGAGCACTACATCTACTCGACGACTCCCGGCCAGGGGCCGGAAACGAAGATCACGATCAACGAGCCACAGGGGCTCGACGCCATCGATCGTGCGTTTGAGGCGGATCACCCGCCCGAGGCCGTGGAAGACCCGGATCTCGAGCGGACGGTTGAAAAGTATTACAAGAAAGTGACCTGGTCACGGCGTTTCCGGCTGCAATCCGGAGTCGCGCCCCAGCGCGTCTCCGTCAGCGGTCTGGTGAAGTACACGGTGTGTCATCCTGGCGATTGCCGGTTCGGCAAATACGAATTCGACGTCAAGCTCGCGGATGCCGGTGTGGCGCAGCCGGCGCCGTCCACCGTCCCTGTGGCAGATGCAGCGACGCGTTTTGAGCACCTTGTCGGATCGCGGAATTCGCAACGACTCGGTTCGGCCTGGACTGTCGCCCTGCAGCCGCGCCAGGCCCGACCCGGGGATGAAGTCGTGCTGTCGGTGGAGGTCCACCTGGAGCCCGGGTGGCATGTTTATGCCATCGATCAGGGTCAGTTGCCCAATGGCGACGGCCCGTTCCCCACGGTGATGGGACTGACGGAAGCCGGCGGTCTGGTTCCGGTCGACCTGACTTTCCAGGGGCCGAAGCCGATTGAAAAGCCCAGCGAAGGCTGGCCGGGGCTCGTGGAACGCTATCACGAGGGCCCCGTGAAATGGACGCGGAGGTTTCGAGTGCCGGAAGCAGCGGCCGCCGGAAATATTTCACTGGCCGGCAAAGTCGCCTGGCAGATGTGCAACAGCGGCGGTTGCCAGCCGCCGACCGGTTTCGCGTTCAGGGGTGAGCTGATGATCGGCAGCGAGAGGTCGTCGGAATCGGTTCTGTGCTCGATCACCGAGCGGTTGCGTGGCGGGGCGGCGGCCGCGGCGATCGACGAACTCCGATTGGGTTCGAAAAATCTCGTCCCGAAGGGCGTGGACGAGCTGCCATCCCCGGAGCGCGGCCCTGCAGTCGTCCGTTCCCCGCGCGACCAGCTTGCGGATTCTCGGCCCGCGGACGAGGGGGCACGGCCTGCGGCGGCGCGCGGCGGCGCTCGAACCGAAGGAGCGATCGACAAGTCACAGGGGTTGCCGTTCTTTCTCGCAGCGGCGGTTCTGGCGGGCTTTGCCGCGCTGCTCACCCCCTGCGTCTTCCCGATGATTCCGATCACGGTCAGTTTCTTTCAGAAGCAGTCCGAAAAAGAGCACCACCGCCCCATCACGATGGCCACGGTCTATTGCCTGGGGATCATCGGCACATTTACCGGTCTGGGGATGCTCATGAGCATCGCCATCAGCGCGACGGCGATCCAGCAATTGGCGAGCAACTGGGTGGTCAACCTCTTCATCGCCGGGGTACTGGTCTTTTTCGCCTTTAATCTCTTGGGGATGTTCGAGATCCAGATGCCGAGCTGGCTGCTCACGTACACGGCCGGGCAGGAAGGCCGGGGGGGATTTTTGGGCGTGCTGTTCATGGCCCTCACCTTCACCCTGACGTCGTTCACCTGCACGTTCGCGTTTGCGGGGGGGCTTTTGGCTGCAGCGGCGCAGGGGGACCGGCTCTGGCCGACCCTGGGGCTGCTCGCCTTTTCGGCCGCCTTTTCGCTCCCTTTCTTCTTTCTGGCGCTCTTTCCCAGCCTGCTCCAGAAGCTTCCCAGAAGCGGGGGCTGGATGAACGTGGTGAAGGTCGTCATGGGACTGATCGAGCTGGGCGCGGCATTCAAGTTCTTCGGCAACGTGGACACCACCTGGAACGGGCAGCCGGCGATTTTCGACTTCCACCTCATGATTTCCGCCTGGGCGGTGATATCGATCGCCGCCGCCATGTACCTTCTGGGAGTCTTCCGCCTGCCGCACGACATGCCGACCGACCACATTGGCGTCGTGCGTTTCATTTTTGCGATGAGTTTTCTGGGGTTTGCCTCGTATCTGGGAGTGGGGTTGTTTGCCACCGACAAACCGCACGGCGTCGTGTGGCGGTACGTCGAGGCGTTTGCCAATCCGAATTTCGAAGGGGGGAGCGACCCCAGCGGGCCGTGGTTGAAGCACGGCGGTCTGCGTTACGCGCTGGATTTCGAAAAGGCGTTTGAAACGGCGATCGCCGCCGACAAGCCTCTCTTTCTCGATTTCACGGGAGTCACCTGCACGAACTGCCGTTATATGGAAAAGGGCCCCATGAGCCAGCCCGACATCGAGCAGCGTCTGCGGAATTTTGTGCGTGTTCAGCTTTTCACGGATTCCGTCCCCATTGCCGACAAGAAAGAGGCCGCACGCCTCCTGGACCTGAATGTCCGTCTGCAGGAGGACTGGTATGGCGACGTGACCCTTCCGTCGTACGTGGTGATTCCTCCCGACAGGTCGGTCCTGAAGGACCCGTCCAAGATTATCTGGGACCTCAAAGGGAAGAAGGACGAGGCGGACTTTGCCCAGTTTCTCGACAAAGGATGGGAGGGCTGGAACAGGCTCCAGGCCAGCCGCGGCGCGAAAGTGGTCGGGCAGCGATGAAGCGTTGCGTCCTTGTTTAGCCGCGGGGCTTGCCCCGCACGTTTCGGGACGGGCGAAGCGCCCGCGGCGCGCGTCGACACGCGCCCCGCGAGCGGGGCGGCTATACACGGTCGGCGCGCCCGTCTAATTGGTGACGATCTCGACCCGGCCCCAGTAGCCGAATTCGTTCGACCAGTTGTTGGGGTGGTTGTGCAGCTCGAGCGCGACCTTTTTGCCGGCGAATTCCGAGAGATCGATCTCCAGATCAACCCAGCCGTTCTTTGCCGTCCCAGGGCCGATAATGCCGTCGTAGAGCTTCTGCCCGTTGGCTTTGACGATCAGTTGCCAGTCTCCGTTGCGGTCGTGCGCGGCCGAGAGCCGGAGTTTCGACTTTTTCCCGGCCGGCAGATCCACCGTCCGCGTGAGGATGCACGGGACCCCCTGCTTGACCGGGTGCGTGCGGATCACCAGGGGGCGTCCAAAATGCTCTTTCAGAAGCCCCACTCCCCGCTCCCCCACCGCGGCCGTCGTAAAGCCGGGAGCGACTTCCGCCACAAGCGCGGCGAACTGGGCCGGATCGGTGACGTCGCGCGGGACGACTTCTCGCACGCCGGGAAGCTGCCGGGCGGCAGGGTCGCTGGGCAACTTATCGAGGGTGATGAAGGCGAACAGGTCGGCGATTTCGTTCGGTTTCAGAGTTTTCTCGAGATCTTCGGGCATGAGCGACAGCTCGCTCGTTTTCATCTCGTCGATCTCGCCGCGGGGAACGACCTCCTGCTTGCCCCCCTGGACTTTTAGAACGACGCGCTGATCGCTCTCTTCAGCGACCAGCCCCGTCACGACCCGCCCCTGGGTGGTGACGATGGTGCGCGCCTGATACGACGCGCCGATGACGAGGCTCGGATCGAAGACGTTCGAGAGCAACTGTTCGAACGAGCTGCGGCCGTTGACGGTGATGTCCGGGCCGACTTCCTGTCCTTCGCCGTAAATCTTGTGGCACTGCCCGCACACTTTCTTGAAGACTTCCTGCCCCCGGTACGGATCGCCGGGGTCTTTGCGGATGAGCGTCCGCATTTCGGCGATGATCGCGTCGCGTTTGGGATTCCGCTCTTCGCGAATCGTTCCCCATTGCGACTGAACGGCTTTGACGAGCTCGGGATCGCGGCTGGCGAGCAGCTTTCGCACCTGATTGACCCCCAGCGCCTCGGCCGGAACCTGTCTTTTGCCGATCGCCGCCAACAGCGCCTTCGCCCACGCCGCGCGCTGCGTGAGCAATTCGACCGCTTTGGGCTGCACGTCAAGTTCGAGATCTTTGTAGGCCCCGAGCACGACGTCGGCCACTTTCGGATCGTCAAGCCGGCCCAGGGCCGCCAGCACCTGCCCGCGGAACTCGGCCTGCGCGGGCCCGGCCTTCGCCGCCAGCGCCGCGGCGACGTTTTCGAGCAGCGACTTGTCTCCGGCGGAAATAAGGGCCCCCAGCGCCCGCAGCCGCAGTTCGGGAGCGGCTCCCGCCGTCTTGAACGTCTCGCGGACGTAGTTCAGCGCCGTATCATCCTTCCACGAGACGGCGACCAGGGCCGCATCGAGCCCGAGGGGATGAGCCGCCCCTGCCCGAACGTGCGCGGCGATCAGCGGGGCGAGTTGCCTGCGCAGCGCTTCCAGGCGGTCCCCCTGAATTTCGCCGTTCTGGATGAGGGCGGCCAGCAGGCCAAGGCACTGCCGGGCGGCAGAAGTGTCACGCGACTCGAGGATCGCAAACAGATCTGCAATGGGTTTCGGGTTGGGGTCTTGCCGGGCGAGAATTCGATCCGTCGCGCGCCGCAGCAATGCAACCAACTGTGGTCGATTCCTTAGATCAGCGTCCTTGACGAAGTTCAGGAAACCGTCCGGATTCCGTTCGAGCAGCGGGTGCAGGTTTTGCCAGACAATATACGGGATGAGTTTATCGTCGCCGCAGCGGTTGAGTGCATCAAGCAGCAGCGGCATTCCACGTTCGCCTTCGATTTTGCGAGCTGCGATGGCCTGCTGCAGGAGGATTTCAGGGGCGTTCCCTTTCATCTGCAGATCAACGTCGATCCGCATCGCCCCTGGCATGCGTCCCATATTCCCGGCAGCACGAATGCACCAGGCAAGAACCGTCGGGTCTTCGGAATCAGTGAACAGGGCCGTGAGGAAGTCTTCCTCGACGTTCCCCATCCCCAGAAGGGCCCAGAGCGCATGCAGACGCGACTTTCGTGGAGTATCGCCCTGACCGATGATCTGATACAGCTTAACCCGGGTTTTCGGCTCGTTCCGTTCCGCCAACAGCCGCTGGGCGATGTCGCGAAAGTACACGTTGGGGCTTCGCAGCCGCTCGATGAGCTGGTCGTCGGTTTCTTTCGTCAAATCGAATTTCGGCGCCCGCGGAGTGTCATTGTAGCGGACGCGGTAGAGCCGGCCCTTGGCCCGCTCAATTCCCGCCGGGTCGCGGCGGGCGTCCTGGTAGCAGTGGTATTGGTCGTACCAGTCGAGAATGTACAGGCAGCCGTCGGGGCCGGTCTTCTGCACCACCGGCATGAACCAGGCGTCGTTGGCCGACAGAAAATCGGGTTCGGGCGTCGCGAAATAGGTCGAACCATCGCGCTGCAATTTGTCCGAATTGATGCAGTTGCCGTGGATGTTCCCCATGTACAACTTTTCGCGGTATCGTTCCGGATACGCGTCACTGTCAAAGAAGTGCAGGCCGCAGTAGGCCGCCTTCTGGTGCTTGTGTTTGACGATCGATTCGATCTTCCACGTGAACGGCGGATACGGCCCCCCCTGGCGGTGGTAATAGCCGGTCTCGACCAGGTGCCACAGGTGGTCGATGACGCACGCCGAGACGAACGCGCTCCCCTCGGTGTCGAAGGCGATCCCCCACGGGTTGCTCGTCCCCTCGCAGAAGACCTGGAACTCGCGTGTTCGCGGATGAATGCGAAACATCGCGCAGGTGAACTTCCAGCCGGGGTGATCTTCGCGGTAATGCGGCGAGCTTCGGGGATACTTCACGTGGCTGAAATTGAAGACGCCGTTGAGGCCGTACAGCCAGCCATCGGGGCCCCAGGTGAGCGAGTTGGGCAGCTCATGGGTGTCTGTGCGGCCGAACCCCGTGACGACGACTTCGCTTTTGTCCGCCTTGCCATCCCCGTCGGTGTCCTGCAGGAACAGGATATCGGGGGAATTGGCGACCCAGACCCCGCCGTACCCGACGGCGATTCCCGAGGGAATATTCAGCCCGTCGGCGAAGACGGTGATCTTGTCCGCCCGCCCATCGCCGTCGGTGTCTTCCAGCCGTTTCACCCTGTCGCGACCCGGCCCGGGTTCGGAACGGGGATATTCGAGGCTTTCGGTAACCCAGATTGTCCCGCGCTCGTCGAACGTCATGGCGACGGGGTTGACCAGATCTGGCTCGGCGGCGACGACCTCGACGCTGAATCCGGGCGGAACGACCATCTTTTTGACCGCCTCGGCCGGGGTCAATGCCGGGCCGGGGGGCTTGTCCTGACCATGGGGGATCTGCTGGGCCGCCGCGGGGCCGCACGAAAGCAGACAGGCCGCGACCAGCCCGGAACCCAGAAGCCAGATCCTCATCGGTGGACTCCATTTCAAGGACAAACCTGGGGACGCATGGACCCCAGAACTGAAGGCGGTTGCGCTCAATACACGCTCGGGCTGGTGTTGGGGGTTGGTGTTTTCACACCGAATCCGGCCGGCCAGTCCCGTTCGGCTGCTTAAATGCTGCGCAGCGATGCCCGATCGTGGATCAGCGCGCCGAATCGCTCGTCGCAACGCAAGCTGCTATTCAACCCGATGTTGTGGCAAGATTCAACGGTGCTTGTGGCAGTGGCACGCAAGTTGCCTCGACATTCCTGCTGCTGAGTCGTTTCGCCAGGGAGTGCCCGATCCGCAGACGGCCTTTTCTGGCTGGCTCTTCAAGGGTAGACCGACTGGAGGTCTAGCCGGGACGGCGTCTTCGCCGACCCGGGCGAGCGCCTATTCTTCCAGTCGGCTACTCTTTTTTATGTAGCATGGGCTTGCAGGCCCCTGCGTAATTTCCCGGGCCTCGCTGAAGCTGCACGGAAAATGACGGACGGGCTTGGAGGCCCGTCCTGCACGTCGGTCTATCCGATAATGTCAGGTCGGTGGCTTTGCTGGTGTCCACCAAGCGTGGGTGGCCGGGACTGGAGCGCAGCGCAGCCCCGGACGGTGACGATACAGGAATACGAAACGCGCGTTATCGCGCGAATACGGCTTCAGAGACGCTCGCCGGGGCTTCCCGCTGGTCCAGCCCCGGCCACCCCTGCCTGACATTGAGCGATGGACGGACCCTGCGGTGGGCTTCACCCCAGAATCGGCAGGCTGACTCTGACACCGGCCTCCTTGCCCCGCGTCC
Source organism: Deltaproteobacteria bacterium (assembly GCA_050257335.1). Taxonomy (GTDB): domain Bacteria; phylum Planctomycetota; class Planctomycetia; order Planctomycetales; family Planctomycetaceae; genus JACQFH01. Next base: position 14,277 of record JBLMWR010000389.1, read on the forward strand.
GTTTCGGCGGAAAGATCGCCTCGGCGTATTCCCAGATCTGTTCCGGCGTTTCAAACAGGCGGTCGTGCACTCCCGGATCGTCGTACTCGCACGCGTCTGTGCTGTAGTTGTGGCAGATCTGCGGACGGTTCTCGTAATTGCCGCAACGATTGTCGGGCGTCAGGTGCTGGCAGTCGCCGTACACGCACAGGAACCACGTCCCCTCTTCCACGTACACCGAAATGTGCCCGTGCATCATGAACCAGCGGAGGTTGTCGAAATCCTTGCGCGTCGTGGGCGTGTCGATGGGAACGGAGAAATACCGGCAGCAAAGGGCGGTGCAGTACGAACAGAGCACCTCGCCGTACTTCAGATCGTCGCGCTTGACGGGGAATCGGGTCATGCACTCATTTTAATCGCCGCCGGCCCGCTGGGAAGCGACTGCGACGCACTGTCGGGTGCACCCATGGATAACGCACCACTTCGGCGCGACATTGAACTCAACCCCTCCCCTGCTATACTGGCGGAAGCACATAATTTCGCCGCCAGACCAGATCACCCGCACCGGTCGCGCGATTGACCACCCGAGGGTTTCGCTTCAGGACCAGACCTCATGAATACGGCAGTTGCCACAGAAACGCCGGCCCAGACCGCGGCCAAGGGGCTCAAAGGCGTGATCGCCGCGGACAGCGCCATCTGCCAGGTCAACGGCCTCGAAGGCCGCCTCATTTACCGCGGATACAACATCCACGAGCTGGCCGACCACAGCAACTACGAAGAAGTCTGTTACCTGCTGCTCAAGGGCGAACTTCCCGACAGACGGCAATTGAAGGAATTCAGTGCCCGCCTGGCCGAATACCGCCGACTTCCCCGCGAGATCGTTTCGTTTTTGAAGTCCCTTCCGCGCGACATGCTTCCGATGGCGGCCCTTCGCTCGGCCGTCTCGGTCGCGGGGCTGTACGATCCGCGGGCCGAAGAGACGACCCCGCAGGCGAACACCGAAACCGCCCTGCGGCTGATCGGCATGATGTCGTCCCTGGTCGCCGCCATTCATCGCCTGCGGGCCGGAAAGGAGCCCCTCGAGCCGAAGTTCGAGCTCAGCCACTCCGGCAATTTCATGTACCTCTTGAACGGCCGCGTGCCGACCGCCGACGAAACGCGGGCCATGGATCTGATCCTCATTCTGCACGCCGAGCACGGCTTCAACGCCAGCACGTTCGCCGCGCGGGTCATCAGCGCCACCCTCTCCGACTGGTACTCGGTGATCTCGGGGGCGATCGGCGCTCTGAAAGGTCCCCTGCATGGCGGGGCCAACACCGAAGTCCTGAAGACGCTCATGGAGATCGACGAGGTGCGGAACGTGGCCGGCTATGTCGAATCGGTCCGCGCCCGCAAAGGCAAATTCATGGGGTTCGGCCACGCGGTGTACCAGGTCGAAGACCCCCGCGCCCGGCACCTCAAAGAACTCTCCCGCCGGCTGGGTCTCGAGCAGGGACAGCCGAAGTGGTACGACATCTCGGTCGAGCTGGAAAACGTCGTGAAAGAAGCGATCCACAAGAACTGCAACGTCGATTTCTACTCGGCCAGCCTGCAGCACTACATGGGGATCCCGGGCGAGCTGTTCACGTGCATCTTCGCCGCCAGCCGCATCGCCGGCTGGTGCGCCCACGTCCTCGAACAGTGGGAAGACAACAAGATCATCCGCCCCTCCAGCAACTACATCGGCCCTGCCGAACGGCCCTATCTGCCGATCGACAAGCGTTGAGTCACCATGCAGCGCATTCCCGTGATGGGTGACGGACTGCCGCCGGCGCTGGTCGATCTGCTCGGCCCGTCCATCGAAGTTCTCCCGTGGGATACGATCCGGCGATTCTCATCAACATCTCGCGCGGCCCCTTGGTTGAAGGAGACGCCCAGTACGAGGCTCTCGCCAGTCGCCGAATTGCCGCCGCGGCCATCGATGTGACGTTCCCGGAGCCGCACCCGCGCGGCCACAAGCTGCTGTCTCTCGACAACCTCGTCATTACCCCGCACCTGGGCAGTGCCTCGAACCGCACCCGTCAGCGGATGATCGAGATGACCGTCGAAAACCTATTCGCCGGCCTGGAAGGGCGAGAGCTGCCGTACCGCTGTCAGGCTGTCAGCCTGAATAAGCAGGTCGGGCTTATCGCCTGACAGCAATGCGGCTTGACTTCTCCCACCCGGCCGACGGGCCGGCACACTCGCGTTCAAACGATCGGGGACCCGAAACGTGTTGGCCGGCATCCCGTCAGAGACGCATTGCGTCACGCTGCTGTCAGGCTGTAAGCCTGTCGTACTTCACTCGCAGTGCGCCCTTCAACTCGCTATTGTGGCTCTCATTCCCGGGCATCAAATCTCACCAGCCGGATGCGCGTCGTGAACATCGCTTTTGTCACTTACGAAACGCCGTTCGCCCCCTGCGGGGGGATCGCCGCCGTGATGGGGCGGCTGCCCGCGAAAGTGCAGGCGGTTTCGCACATCGATTCCGTCGTCGTCACCCCCTTTCATCATCGCCTTGAAAAGATGGCGTCGCTGGGGCGCAGCCATGAGGGGAGCTTCGGCATCACGCTCGCCGACCGCACCGTCGTCTTTCGCGTCTTCCGCCACGACGACAAGCTGCCGTTCTATTTTCTGCAGGCGGAAGACCGCCGGTATTTCGCTGGCGAGCGCCATCCCTACGACGTCCCGGGCGACGACCTCGTGCGCGACGCGCTGCTCTTCGGTGCCGCCATTCCGCGGGCCCTGCACGTGATCAACCCCGGCAAACGCTGGACGCTGCTTTTGCAGGACTGGGAAGCCGCCACCGCCGTTTTGGCCATGGCCGACATGCCCGGCCGGTCGCGCTGCTTCGTCACCATGCACAACAGCTACGATTGCGCGGTCGGGAACGAACAGCTCCGGTATTTCGGGATCAACCCCGATGGCTGCCCGGGAGGAACCGTGCTGCAGCGGGCCCTTCCCCTCACCGAGCTTCCCGTCTTCACCGTTTCGGAACAGTTCGCCCACGATCTGACCGAGGACATTCTGCAGACACAGGTGATGGCCCCGCAGTTGCAGTTGACGCTCAAGCCGCGCCTGGTGGGGATCGACAACGGCCCCTTCGTCGATCTGGCGGTCGATCCGCAGATCGTGGCCGGGGCCGAAGCGGGCAACTTCGCGCCGCTCGCCGAATGGAAGGCCGCTCATCGCCGGTCGTTTCTCGACGCGCTCGGCAAACTCCAGCCGTCGGAGGAAAAACCGCTGTGGGGAGACGCAACGCGTTTCGAGATGGACGACGCCCCGTGGTTCGTGATGGCGGGGCGCGACGACTCGCGGCAGAAAGGGTACGACGTGCTCGCCCGGGCCGCCGAGCTCTTTCTCGGAAAAGAGGAGAAGGCGCGGTTTCTGTTCTTTCCCATCCCCGGGGACGAGGGACGAAACGGCCTGGGCTTCCTGCGGACGCTGGCCCAGCGCTTCCCCCACCGCGTCCTCGTATTTCCCTTTCTCTTTCGCGAAGGCTTTCTGGCCGCGCTGCGCGGAGCGACCTACGGCGTCATGCCCTCGCTCTACGAGCCGTTCGGCATGGCGAACGAGTTTTATCTCAACGGAACCGTCGCCATCGGCCGGGCCACGGGCGGAATCATCCAGCAGATTGCCCCGCTGCGCGACGCCGCTTCGTTCGGCACGCCCGTGCAGGAACGGGCGGCCCGCTGGCACTCGCCCGGCACTCCGCCCACCGGATTCCTGTTTCGCGAGAAAGACGGCCTCCCCTCCGAAGCCGACGACTGGCGCGCGATCAATGCTGCCGATTACGATCGCAACGGCGGCGATCGCGACCGCGTTCAGGAGCGGCAGCAATACCCGCTGTTCCAGTCGATGGCCGACGAGCTGCACCACGCCCTGAGCGACGCTGCCGCCGTCGCCCGCGATCAGCCCGCCCTGTACTTCCGCCTGCTTGCCGCCGGCATCGGCCACATCCAGCAGAATTTCTCGTGGAACCGCGCTGCGCTGGAGTATGTGCGGCACGTGGTGCAGTAGCAGTTTTCATTTTTCAATTGCCACCCCCGCAGCGCGCCGCGCCACCCCTCATTGACGCCTGCCGCACTCCGGTCCAGCGCTTTGTCACGGCTGAGAATTCGGGTTGCCGTTTATTGTCGCCTTTCGCTCTGCGAAAGAGACGCCCCTTTCGCGGAGCGAAAGGCGACGATCATCGACCGGAAAATCAGGGTTCGACAAGGCACTGGTCTCCGCAGTCGCCCCCGACATCGATTCGCCCGTGAGCAAAGCGCATGCCGCGATTTTCCTCTGGCGGTCATCGTTCGTTCCCAAATGAATATCTATGTCTGTATAACGGCCAAAAATGCGCTTTTTGAGTGCCGGCGAGACGCCGCCAGCCGCAACCCGCGAGTGCCGAATCGGTTGCGGAAAGTCGACGGCGCTCCCCAAATGCCCGTTTTTGATTCGCGAAAAGCTCCGGAAAACCGGGGATATTTTTCGCAAAACGAAGCCCCGCATGGCCCTGCGCCGGCGTGAATATTATTCATTTCGCCGTCGCCGTTATACATGAACAGCCGCTCGCGTAAGTGCTGCTCGATGCGTTCAAAAGTTCCCGCCAGACCGGGCCAGCGCGCCCGAATTCTCAAGAGCAGCGCGCGGCGGAAGGGTCGGCAGAACAAGTGATTCGCGCGCCGGCGAATGCCGCCGTCTCTCCCTCTCCCCGGCTTTGCGCAAAAATTGCAGGATGGGCTGTGCGTCGCGCAACTCGCAGCCAATCCGTGGGCGCAGCCCAAGGCTGGACCTGTCCGGGGCTGGCTTCCAGTTCCATAACCCGCAGCCGATTGGCGCGTACAGCCGACCCCGCGGAGCGCGCGCATCTCGACTTTCGGGGCAAAGCCGGCGGCCAGAAAAACCATGAGGAGCACGACAGCCAGCAGGGTCGAGAGAGTCGTCATGGCAAAGCGTTGCCGCGAAAGGGGCTGCGTTGAAATGTTCAGCGATCGACGGGAGCATTCCGCACGACAGGGGGGGCCGGCGCGCAGCGCTGCTTCTTATTTGACGATCCCGCTCCCCCGGGCGCACCCGGAAATCCCGATCCCGCCGCCGTTTTTCGCTAAAAAAACCGCCCCGCTACTCGAACAACTCCCGCTGCGTTTGGCGGGTCGGCGGAACCGCGGCGATCGCGGCCTGCGAGGGGCCGGTGGTGTCGTGCGGTGCATCCCGTCGCGTGCGGCCGCCAAAAAAGTCAACGACCCTGCCGATCGCCGAACCGATTTTCAGCCGGCGCTCGACACCGGCGATGTCGCGATGTTCGGGATCGACCTGCTTCCACATTTCCAGCCAGTGCCGCGCGGAGTCGAACTTGCGCGTATCGATGAAGAGCTGGACCTGCGCGGTGCAAAGAGCCGTGAACTCGGTGCGATGATAATGTTGTTTCCCGCGGAGCGGCTTGAGCAGCTTTTCCGCCCGTTCGTAATCGCCGCTGCCCGTGGCGCTGTTCGCCATGTAGATCACGCCGAAAAAGTATTCGGGCCAGCGCTCATGGACCTGGCGCGCGAGGGCATGGCCCTCTCCATCCCTCCCCTGGAGGAAGTACGCCATCGCCAGGTTATTCAAGAGATCGGGCCGGTCTCCCACGGTCTCGATCGCCTTCTTGAGCAGGCGTTCGGCGGTCCGGCCGTCCCCCCGGCCGGTGGCCTGCACCGCGTCATACGTCCATTCCAGCACCTCGTCCGAATATCCGCACTCTTCCGGCTCATCAGTAATTGTGAAGCCCAGCAGCTCCAGATCCTGCACCTTGCCGTTGATCCACATCGGAATGCGACCCGCGGGCAGTACCCCCTTCGTATACAGGAAATTCGCAACATCGATCCGCAACGCATCGGGGCCGCGCGGCGACAGACAGAACTCGCGCAGCGCTTGCAGCAGTTCCGGCGTCGCGACGAGTCGGGCGAGCCGCACGGCGAATTCGCGGCCGGGCTCGTCCCCCCGGTCCAAAAGCAGTGGCACGGCGCTGGCGACGCGCGGATGCTCTGCGACGACGCGCCTTGCCGCCTGCGACCGGCCTTCCTCGTTGTCATCGGTTTCCGCCACAGCCTGCGCCAGCGCCTTCTGCAGGGCTTCGACGGTCTTGAGTCGCACCCAGTAGTTCATGCTGTAGGGCCAGGGCCCGTGCCGCTCGGAAACCGGCTTGTCGACGTCCGCCAGATTCTCCGCCGCTAGCTTCAATCCCGGGTTGCTCCTCATCGACTCGCGCCAGCATCGCCGGGCTTCTTTCTCGTCCCCGAGCCGCGCGTGGGCGACGCCCGCCAGATGCAGGAGCATCGCGGCCTGGGGCGACCTTTCCTTGATGTGACCGGCCGCGCGGGCGCCGGTCAGCGCTTCCACGACCGCCCGATCGTCCCCCAGAAAGCTGAACGTCTCGGCCTTCTTCGACCAGACGTCCTCGTGCTCCGAGTGCGCCGCGCGCAGCTCCGCCGCGACCTGATCGGCTTCCGCCCGTCGGCCGACCAGCAACAGGTGCCGCGCGAGGTTGCCCAGGGCCTGGAAGTTCTGCGGCTCCTGCTCGAGCACACGGCGCGACAGGGCGATGGCTTCGTCGGTGCGTCCGCACTCGAAACAGGCGAGGGCCAGGTTGTTCATCGCCGGCAGGAACGTCGGGGCGCGCGCCAGAAGCTGCCCGGCCAGCTCGATGGCGCGCTCGAATTCCGCCGCGCTGATGCTGCCCAGGACGTCTTCGTGCAGGGCCGCCAGCTCGGAACGCTCCTCCGGCGCAAAGGGCGACTGGGCGTGCAGCTTTTCCACGATCGGCTCCAGATCCGCCACCCCCTGGCGGGCTCGGTCAGCCAGGGGATCGTCGGGCCAGCGGTGGAGGAATCGGCGAAAGGCCGCCAGGGCCCGCGTCGGGCGCCCACTGCACATGTAGCCCCCCGCCAGCGTGAACTGGAGTTCCCGATTGTCCGGCAGCAGCGTGAGCAGCCGCTCGCACGTGCGGCAATACGGCTCGAACTCTTCCTGCGCCCGGTAGACTTCCAGCAGGAGATGCAGGACGTCGCCGCACCTCGGCGTCGCGCGGTCGCACTCTTCGAGGATCCGTCGCGCCTCGTCGTATCGCCGACCCCCGATCAGGGATTCGGCACGTTCCAGGTCGGTCTCTGCACGGGGGGCATACGTCCTGTGCTGAACGGTCATGCTCCGCAGTTGCTCGCGCTGCTCCCGCCTGCGCCGCTTCTCGCTTCTGGACATGGCGATCGTCCTCCGTGAATCTCGCGCTTGAATCCTTCCCGCGCCCGTCGTTCGCGTCGCGAAATCGGTCGCCTCGCCGTCGACGAACTCCGTGCAGCGCCCTGATCGTGCTGATTTTATGCTCGGCGTTCCCCCCGGTCAATTTACTGCAAGCTTTGTCCGCGATTCTATTCCTCTACGAGCATGCACTGGAGCAACCGCTCGACCGCATTGAAGGCGTCGCCCGGGCGCGTCGCCCAAAACGATTGCCGGTCGTTCTGACGGTCGATGAAGTCTCGCGCGTCATGGCGCACCTGAACGGAGACAAGTGGTTAATCGCCATGCTCCTGTATGGCCGGGGGGCTGCGGTTGCTCGAAGCGCTCCGCCTGCGGGTCAAGGATCTGGATTTCGAACGCGACTCGCTCCACACGGCTACCCATCCTGTCGTCACCTGAAACCCGTGTGGCCGTCTTTCAGGAAATCGCACCGCGCCGCGAGAGGAACACCAGGCGCCCGTAGTGGTTTCCTGCGCCAGCGAGGGAGTGGGTTGCGGCGTCCTCGCTGGCGCTTCGGGTTGGTGTGCGTCACCGATCGACCCGAATCACTTTGCGGAACGTTTCGAAAATGGGCGGCTGAGCGGGATCGCGCTTCAGGAAGGAGGCGACCTCGATGTAGTGCAGGCCGTTCGGCAACTTCGTGACGTCCAGGGTGGCCGAATAGACCGCGCTTCCCGTGACGCCGGGATCGGCATTCGTGAACTTCTGGAAACCCTTGAATTCTCCCCCCCCGAACGTCGGCGTTCCAATCACGTTCACGCGGCCGTCGTCGATTCGGACCACGGCGTTGTCGTCGAGGTTCTCGTCCTCCAGCGTCAACGTCAACACGGCCGAGTCGGCGGTGATCCGTTCGATCGGCGTCAATCGCCGAATGCCGTCGGCGACCGACGCGTCATCCGGGGGATCGACCGAGGCGACCGGGCTGATCGCCAGCGGCGTTTTCGTCTTCGATCCGCGCGGGGCCGCCGGTCCCCACATCGCGTAGCCGTGGTTGTCGTCGTTCTTCGGAATGGTCACGCTGGCCGTGCCGTCGCCGTTAATGACGAGCGGATTGGTCGCGCGGGCGTTGCCGGTCAATTCCACCAGCCCCGTGCCGGCCGGAAACGACGTCTGAATCTTCCGGTCGGCGTCGAAGGCTTCGTTGTCGTTCAGCCCGACGATCAGCGCCTGGTCGCGCTCGTACAGGTAAACATCTTCGTCGGCCAGGCGCGTCAGGTGGCGGCCGCGGGCATAGGCCCGGTGAATGCCGACGAGCCGCGTGATCGTCCCGCCGAACTTTCCGCCGAGCGCGTCGCCGCGCCCGCGCGTCGGAAAATCCCGATTCGTGCCGAATTCCAGCGCGTTGAAGTAGACGATCGGGTAACCGCTCCGCGTCAGGATGTGGGCGTACGCCACATTGTCCTTGCCTGGCGGCGGGGCGAATTGATCGTGGTTCGAAACGAACGTCACGCCGCGCGAACCGTCGTTCGGGTCGCCGTCGATGGCATCGACGCTGGCCCCTTCCAGCAGCCGCATGTCGGCAAAACCGTGAGCGCTGAAGATCTCGCGCATGTTGTAATACAGGCGAAAATCGAGAAGGTCGCGATTCCCGAAACCGTCCTTGCGCGCATACGACCGCAACAAATCGAAGTTGTTGCGCTCGGTGACTTCACCAAAGCTGAAGGGGGTGGATCCGTTCGGGCCGATCCCTTTGACCCCGCCGTCGTAAAAGTCGTTCCAGAAGAACGTCGGAACGTGGGCGGCCGCGTCGAGCCGGAAACCGTCGACGCCGACCACCTCGACCATCCACCGGCAATAGCGCACGAGATAGGCCGTAGCGTTCTCGACGACGGGGTCTCCCGCCTCGGGATGATCGAGGTTGAAACCGGACGGGGAATGCCGGTCGTTCTTGGTATTCCCGAGCGCCGCCGGCGAGGTTGGGTCGCTGTCCGGGTAGAACTGACGATTGGATTTCAAGACCGGCTCGTCGGGAATGTTGCGGGCGTCCCCGGCATCCACCGGGTGCCGGATGAACTGATGATTCTTCTCTTGGGCAATGTCCAGGAGCCCGCCGTTGATCCTCCCGTTCAAGTCGCCCGATTCGAACGCCCCGTGAAAGTCGCCGTCGATATCGTCGGGCAGCGTCACCACGAAGCCGGGATAATCCGGCTTTCCGGCTCCGACGAACCCCGGAGTGGCCAGATTCCTGTAGCCATTGTGATTCAGGACGACGTCCACGTACGTCAGGACATTCGCCTTTTTGCATTCCTGAATCAGGTTCTTCAGATCGTCCGCAGTGCCGTAGAACGGACTGACGTCGAAGCGGTCGAAGACGTCGTAGCCGGCGGATTGGCCCCCTTCCGCCCGATTCGTCGGCGGAATCCAGATCGCCCTGTAACCGGCCATGAAGACGTCCGGCAGGCGTTTGGCCATCGTGGCATGCCGGCTCTCGAAGTACTGCAGGATGACGTCCGCCCGAACCGGGCCGCACGTCGCGAGAATCGTGGCGAGCGCGACGGAAGCAGCCAGCACGCGCCAGCCGCCCATCTCCATGAACAACAGGCGACGACCGTCAAACGACTTATTCAGGAACGAGCCGATCGGCGGCATTGGGTTTCTCCCTTCCTCAAGGCGGGTCGTGTGAATCAACGGCCAGCGCCGTTCCAACGAAATCACAGTTCACGAAGCCCTCCTCACCTTGTTCATCAGCTCGCGCTGCATTGCCCGCCACTTGGCCAGCATCTCCGAAACGCTTCCGTACTCCGTCTTCATCTTCGTGAGCATTCCGATCAAACTCTCAGCCCAGACGACCATTTCG
>JBLMWR010000390.1:0-5928 GCA_050257335.1 Deltaproteobacteria bacterium
TGAACGCGCGGGTACCGGTCGTGCTGTTCGACCTGCCCGCGAAGGAAGGACCGAAGAACGGCATCGTCCTGAAGGCGATCGAGAACCTGAAGAAGCTGAGTCCCGCCCCGCGTACAGTCACTCGCCGCGGATGTCGTACGCCGTCAGCGATTGCTGGTCACGGATGTAGAGCCGGCCGCCGGCGACGACGGGGTGGGCCCAGCTCGGGCGGCCGTGGCTGGCGATTTTGAACCGCCCCTTTTCCGAATAATCTCCCGGGCTCGCGTCCACCAGCGCCATTTCGTGGTTCTCGCTGAGGACGTACAGCATTCCGTCCGCGGCGAGCAGCGAGCCTTTCCCCACACTGCGGTTTTGCCAGGCGATGTTCCCCGTAAGAAAGTCCATGCACATCAAGGGCCCCGCCCCGTTGCTGTACATCCAGTCGCCGATCTTCACGATCCCGCCGTGGTGGCACGCCATCTTCTTCTCGAAGTAGACTTCCTCGGCCGAGAATTTGTCGTCGAGCACGGTGATCTTCGCCAGCCCGCCTCCGACGCCGTACGAGCTGGAGGCGAAGACGTGGTCGCGATCGACGATCGGGGCGCAGCAGTTGGCGGTGCCGTTGGCGGGCTTGTTGTACTTCCACAGAAACTTTCCGTCCTGGAGCGACACGCCGAACACGCTTTCGCGCGCGAACTGCACGATCTGCTTTTCGCCGCCGATCGTGGCCAGCACGGCGGAAGAATAGTGCGCTCGCTCGGTAACTTCGCCGCTGCTCCAGGCGACGTTCCCCGTGTGCTTGTCGAGCGCCGCCAGCGTCCCCTTCTTCCCGCCGGGGGTGACGATGAGGAGATCATCGACGACGAGCGGCGATTCGGAATATCCCCAGTCCGGAATTCCGCCACCGAAATCGCGCGCCAGGTTCACGTACCAGATCGTCTTGCCGGTCGCCGCGTCGAGACACGTCACGTCGCCGTTGCCCCCCTCCGCAAAAACACGGTCACCGTCGACGGTCGGCGTGCCGCGCGGTCCGTCCCCCATCCCGTTGCGGTAACCGCCGAAGGCGACGCGCAGCTCGTCGAGCGTCAGCTTGCCGTCCCCCTGGGGCTTATTCTTCATGTAGAAATCGACCAGCTCGTCTTTCGTGAGGACCCCGTCGCGCCCCGGTTCCAGCTTGGTGAAGAACTCTTCGATCTCGGCGGCAGTGAGGAGGTCGTCTCCCTTGTTGGTTTCCGGATCGCGCTGGTCGATGCGCCCGAAGTGCCGGCCAAGCGGCGTGTTCGGGGCCTCCTTGTTCGACACTTTCCCATTGCCGTCTTTATCGAGCTGCTGGATCAGCGCGGCGGCGCGGGTCGCCGCCAGTTTTGCCGCATCGGCGGTCTTGTCTTCGGCGTCGATGCGTTCGAAGTAGTCGCGGAAAATGTTGCCGGCCTCGGCGAACGACAGCTTGCCGTCGCCGTCGGCATCGAGCCGGGCGAAGAGCGCCCTGGCCCGGTCCTTCGCCCGCGCATCGGCATCGCCGCCGGCGGACTTGTCGAACCTGTTGAAGTCCCAGCCGAAGCGCTGCAGAGCTTCCAACTCGTCGATCTGGCCGTCTTTATTCCGGTCGAGCTGCTTGAATTCACTGGCGAGCCGATCGGCAAGGAGGCTGACGACCGGCCCGGGCTGAACGGCCCACAGCGTTTTGCCGTCGGCGGCGCTCAAGGCGATGATATGCTCGACTCCGTCGAGGTCTCCCTGGGTGAAGATCCGCCCGTCCTTCACGGCAAGCGAAGAATAGCCGACACCGACCGAATCGACCTGCCACACGACCTTGGGCCCCTCTTTGGGCCATTCCTTGAGGAGCCCCGTTTCGAGGCTCACGCCATCCCGATTCGGCCCGCGCCACTGCGGCCAGTCACCGGGTTTGGAGGGAACCTGGGCGAATGCCAAATGTCCCGCGAGCAGAATCAGGACCAGACTCAAGAGGGAGGAAGGGCGTTTCAAGATAGATTCTCCTCGCAGCATGGCATAATCATCGGTTGATGCGAGTTTAGCGTAAGAGGAATTCGCGGGAAAGGGCGCGGGAATTCGGGAGTGCCGACGCGACGACCCGTGGGGCAGGTTTCTAGATTTAACCGCGGATGACCTGGCCCGCGGCCGGAACCAAAGTTAAAGGACGAGAAAATTATCACGCAAAGACGCAAAGACGCAAAGAATTCCATTCACCCGTGATATTGGAGGGACTACCGACTTCCCAGGGAAGCACTTGATCTTACTTCCTTTGCGTCTTGGCGTGAGACTTCTTGTCTTCTTCCTTGTCGCCACACTCGGTTACGGCTTTCAACCCGACAAATTTTTGCGCCGTGCGCAGATTTGAACCGTTTGCAATGCGGATTCGCGTCCCGGCGCGCCGGGAGGCCAGTTCACCTTGTCCGTATTTATCCGCGCGCATCCGCGTCATCGGCGGTTGTTCCTCGTCCTCGCCTTTACTCAAGTTGACAGTCTTGGCGGCGACCAATGAGACAGACGTTGATCCTCAGCGAGTCACACCGCGAAACAGGAGCCAGTATGCGTCGCGCGGCCTGGTGGCGGCGACGCGCTCCTGCCGCCAGACTTCTTTTTCGTCGAGGGCGACGTGCAGCTCGGCGTGTCCCAGCCGGGCGAGAGCGTACCGGAACGTCGGACCGCCTGACTCGCTGACGGCTTCGATCAGCAGCGCCACCTCGGGATTGGTCTCGTGGCAAAGCATGAAGAGGGCCCCATCGAGGAGGCCCGAATCCGGCTCGCTGTACTGGTGTACCGGCTGGATGAGCAGTCGCAATTCGTAGCGCGAATTATTCGGGTCCCAGAACTCGTGGGCCGAGAACTTCTGTGCCAGCTCTTTAATCTGCCGGGCACGGGCCGCAGGTCGCTCGGCAGGTGCCGGTGCGTCGGGGAAACTGATCCAATTGATGCCGGGCCCTGGAGGCGTCCAGCGCGGTGCCCGCGCGCCGAAATCTCCCTCGAGCGCGTCGGGGGAGAGGGAATGAATCACATGCACCCAGGACCGGCTGTCGGCGCCGCGGTACAACTCCATAACCGCCTGCGGTCGCCCGAAGCGCTGCCAGATCCAGACGCTCCCCCTGTCATTCGCCCGCGGAATATCGCCGAACCGCAGAACGGGCTGCTTGATCAGCTCCAGCTTCTCGCGCTTCTCGCCGACCAGTGCTGACAGCTCGACCGACTCGACGATCTCGCGTGCCGCCTTCTGAGCCTCGTTTTCCGAATCGTCTTGCTTCGTATCCGCCTCCGGCGCGGCAAAAACCGCGGCGGTCAACAGCAACATGGCGCCCGCGACCAGAAAGAGAATCCGGAATAACGTTGATGATCGCGGATCAGATGCGACCGCTGATCGTCCGTATCCGCGCGTATCAGCGTCATCCGCGGTTCTTCTCTGGTTTGCCGCGTCAATTGAGAATTGCGAATTCCACACCTGGCATTGCTCCTGCGAGGGTACTCACCGAACGCTGCCATTCCGCGGCCCTGGGGGCGTTCCAGACATTTTATGTGATTCAGGCCCGACTGCCACCACGCAGGTTCGTTTTTCGAGCGGCTGCCTGCGATGGGAAACCACGCAACGGGGCAAAGACGCAAAGGATTTCCGTTGTCGGCCTTCATGCGGAATTGAAATGACAGGCTTTGCTTGCTTGTTCACGGGCGGGCTGGGGAAACCCGCCCTGCGGAAGCCCGCGTGGCGGACTCGCGCCGCGACCAGAGGTTCACGCCAGGCCGATCGAGCGGCGCCAGACCCACTCGGCGGTGAGGAGGCCGACGAGGAGCGCCAGCAGCTCCCAGCGGGTCCAGAGGGGGGTCAGGTGCCGCTCGGGAGGGCCGACTTTCACCGGCAGTCCCGTGAGTTCTTTTGCCAGCGATTCGGGGTCGGTGAGCACCCGGCCTCCGGAGACGGCGGCGATCCGCGAGAGCAGCTCGTGATTCGGAAACGGATTCTGCAGCTCGAACGGGTCGTCGAGCACCTGCAGGTTCAGCGACGTGCTGTCGACCTGCGTCTGGTCCTCCCGTGCGGTCAGCTCGATGCGCAGCGCCTGCGTGGCGGCGCCTGCCGAAAGGATCTCGGTAATCGGCAACTGGATCTCGTACCCCTCTTTTCCCGGCGCTTTCGCCAACGTGAATTCCTCTCCCCAGGCGATGAGCGGCCCTTCTTCGCCGCTCGTCCGCTGCATGCCGTCGGGCCAGCGCACCGGAGAGTATTCGCCCGTCAGCTCGGCGGAAGTGGCGGCCGGCTCGATCATCGCGTCCACGGTGTAATCGCGCGTGGGGTTGGCCCCTTCGTCGTAGGCCAGGGCCGAAAGCGAGATCGTCTCGCCGGGCCGGTAGAATTTCTTGTCGGAAACGGCGATCAGCCGGCGCCGGCCGATCGACGATTTTTCGGTCAGCCAGTAGACGGTGTTCCGCCAGAACTTGGCGTAGTAGCGGTGGTCGTTCTGTCCCCAGCGGGTGAACTCCCCCGACCAGGGTTCGGTGATCCCGCCGGCGAAAGCGAGCGTGCGTCCCTTGTGGTACATGCCGGCGGTGATCAGCGGCAGCGACTCCCCGCGGGAACTCAGGGACGTGGCCAGCACGGTCGTCACGTCGGGCCGGGCCCGGGGAATGCGATTGGCCGCGTTCAGCCGGGGAAAGCTCCGCACGATCTCGCGGTTCTGCCTGTCGTTCGCCACGATCTGCCAGATGGCGTGGGGGGAATCGCTCAGGACGGGCTGAATGGGAATCTCGCCGGCGTCGAAGTCTTCGTTTCCGGGACGCAGCACGACCGGCAGCATGGGCTCGATGAGGCTTCCTTCCCACCCCCCCGAGGCGAAGCTGAACTGCCCCCCCGCCATGCATAACCCCCCGCCGCGGACGCGCACCCAATTCTCGATCCATTGCAGTTGCTTGTCGGTGAAGGCGTCGCGCGAGATGCTGCTGAGGATGATGCAGTCGAAGGCCGACAGCTCGGCGACGGTGTCGGGGAATCCGCGGGCGCCAACGGCGCCGCCGGCGATGGGAAGCCGCTGCACGTTCGTCGATCCCGGAAGGCTGTACAGAACGACGCATTCGATGTCGGGGTCTTCGGAGAGGGCCTCCTGCAGGTCCGAGAAGGAGCCGCGCCAGACGGTCTGCGTCCCCTGCAGCACCGGCTGCAGCCGCGTGACGTTCCCTTCGATGTACAGCACCCGGATTTTGGTGCGGTCGATGCCGATCTCGGTGGTGAAGCGGTTGTTGGCGGTCGAGATCTCGTCTTCCTGCGGCTCGATCGTGAAGGCGAGCTTGCGCATCTGCGTGTCGGTCTGGAACGTGAGCGGAACCATCTGCGCCCCCTTGTGGAGCGTGATGGGGAGCGAGGTGATCTCGCGCTGCGGCTGGCCGCCGTCGCCCAGCGCCGACAGGACCAGCCTGACCCGCCGCCCCTCGTACCCGAAGCTGCGCACCAGGGCCTGCACGTCCACCTGCGAGAAACGGCGGGCGCGGTCGGGGGCCAGTACGCCGACGATCGCCACGTCGCCACCCCGCCCGGTATCACCGACCGGCACAACGTGAATCGGCACCTTGAGACGCGAAAAGTACCCTGCGGTCTTCTCGACATCGGCCGCGTCACGGGCCTGTCCGTCGGAAAAGAGGACGATCGATGCGGGGAGCGCGCGGCCGAAGCGGCTCGAAAGCTGGCGCAGAGCGCCGGCCAGTTGCGAGTCGGAATCGGTGGGCCCCGCGGGGGGGAGGGGTTTTTCCGCCGCGGCACGCGCACCTTTCGCCGTTTCCTTCGCCTTCGCGTCGGGAAGATCGAGCTGGATTTGCGCCGGCTCGATGGCCGAGAGCTTCTGGCCGAACCGGAACAGGTTGACCCGCGCGTGCGAGCGGTCGCCGGCCATCCTCTGCGCATCGCGGATCATTCCCACGGCCGCGTCCCAGCGCGTCGTGTCGGTCCCCATCGAC
>JBLMWR010000391.1:0-2580 GCA_050257335.1 Deltaproteobacteria bacterium
GGGTTCGGTGAGGCCGGAACGTACAGTCTTCGGCTCGAAGACCAGTTCACGTCCCGCGGCGGCAGGGCGTTCGCCTACCGCCTGCGGGTGGACGCACCCCCGCCGCCCGATTTCCGGCTGCATCTCCCGGCGGACGCCGTGACGGTCAACCGCGGCGGCGAGGCGAAACTCAAGCTGCGCGTCGAGCGGCTGGGATCGTTCGCCGAGGCGGTGAATCTCGAATTTGACGGCCTTCCACCGGGCGTTACGGTCCCGAACGCTGTCGTCCCGGCCGACAAGGGAGATTTCGAAATCGTCTTCAAAGCCGAAGCGGCGGCTGCCGTGACGGGTCGCGCCGTCGCCGTCCGCGGCACGGCGATGGTCGCCGGCAAACCGATCGTGCGGCAGGCGACGTTCACCGCGCCGGCTCCCGGCGAATTCGAAGTCGATTCGCTGCTCGTGGCCGTCTGCCTTCCCACGCCATACAAGGTGAAGGGAATCTACGAGGTAAAGTACGCCCAGCGCGGCGGAAAATTCATCCGCCACTTCACGATCGACCGCGGCGGGTTCGAAGGCCCCTTGCGCGTGCGTCTGGCCGACAAGCAGACCCGTCACCTGCAGGGAGTCACCGGCCCGACGATCGAGGTTCCCGCCGGAGTTTCCGAATTCGACTATGCGGTGTTTCTGCCGCCGTGGATGGAAATCGGCCGGACGAGCCGCAGTGTGGTCATGGCCGTCGGCGAAATCGCCGACGCCGACGGCAGCCGCCACACAGTGAGCTTCACCTCCCTGAACCAGAACGAGCAGATCGTGGCCCTCGTTGATCCCGGCCAGCTCAGCCTGGAAGTCGACCGGCGTTCGCTGCGGGAGACGCCGGGCGGATCAGCCGCTGTCTCGGTCACCGTCGGCCGCGGGCAGGGAGTGAATGTCCCCGTCCGCATCGAGCTTGTCCTCCCGCCACACATCCACGGCGTTGCCGCCGACCCGCTCACCCTCCCGGCCGCTCAAACCACCGGCACCCTTACCCTCCACTTCTCTCCGTCCAATCGCGGCCCCTTCAACATGCCACTCCTCCTGCGCGCCACGGCCGTGAAATCCGCCACCGACTCCGTCGTCGCCGAAACGAAGATCGAGATTGTTCCGTCAAAGTAGCAGGCACACTCCGCGGTCCGACCGCCTGCGGCGGATTAAGTCTGGTTCGAGGGCTGGTGATCGCGTTGCGGAGGTGAATTCACCAGCGTGACCCTCCCTGGCCCGCCCTTAGCAAGGGCCATTTTCGATCACGTCAGGTCATCGCCCAGCGGGTTGTCATCTGGACTGGCGCCCTCTGGCCTGATATACTTCATTATCAATGATGCGACGAGCAGTCTGGTCTCGATGCGGCTGCCGGTCAGCTTTCGGTGTTCTCACTCTTCTCCTCGCGTCCCTGAGTCCTTCGGCGAGGGCATCTGACGGATCGGTCGGCGACCCATCGAGGTGATCGCTCGAGTTTCCGTCGCGGCTCCCCATCGGCCAGCCGCTCACGCGGTACCTGCCCACCCGAGCCGCGCTTTTTCGGGGCGAATCGCCCCACGGCTGCTTCTTACAACGAGGACCATTTGATGTTAATCGTGACCAACCCGGCAAGCGCGCGGCTCGCGGATCTCCTGAAGACCAGGGCCGACGACGCTGTGCTGCGAATCTATTCGCGAAACCACAGACTCCGCCTGGGGGTCGGGCATTTGCAACCGGACGATCGGACCTTTGCCCACGAGGGGCGCGTGGTTCTGGCGCTGAATCCGCGAATTTCCCGATCGCTCGCGCAACATCAGCTCGACATCCGCCAGACGAAAACGGGTCCGCGCCTGAGCCTGAAATCGCGTTAACCAGGCTCATTCACGCAGGTCGGGCCGACGGCCCGGCCGTATCCTGCATCTGCCCGCATGCCGCTCGCTTGAGCGCCGCTCCGCAATGAGCGGCGGCGTGCGGCGGGACATCGTCCGACAAAGCTGCGGACGGTAATTCCTCCCCCTGCGATTTCTGCAGCGCTGGTGATCTGTGCGCTGGGACCGGTGAGGCCGGATCGTGCAGGCAGAGAGGCGCCCGGGCGCGCGGAGCCACGGGAACGTCGGCCGGTAAGAAGGTGCGCTTATCGCGACTCGCGTCGGAGCGGCGGCTCGCTGGAACGTGGGTCGGCGACGTTCATCATCCCCATGCCGCCCCCCATCATGCCACCCCCCATCCCGCCGCCCATTCCACCTCCCATCATCCCGCCGCCCATGCCCCCCATTCCTCCTCCCATGCCATTGCCCATCATCCCTCCCATCATCCCGCCGCCCATGCCGCCGCCCCCCATTCGCTGGAGCATCCTGGCCTGCATGATCGGGATCACCAAGTCCCCCACCGGGTAGACGCGGGTGGTCAGTTTCTCCCCCGCCTTGGCGGAGGTCGTGATCTTCATCACCTCGTCTTCAATCACGTACGTCAGTTGCACCGGTTCAAGCAACAGCTTCAGCACGCTCCGCAGCGTCACCCCCGCGAGCTTCAGGCTCACCGGCTGGTCGAGCGCCACCCCTTCGTCCGCCAGCGTCGCCTTGTCAATCCAGATGTTGATGTTGTGGT
>JBLMWR010000392.1:0-3716 GCA_050257335.1 Deltaproteobacteria bacterium
GGTGGGAACTTTTGATCGCATCGAACGACACTTACGAAAGCGACTGTGCATGTATAACGGCGCCTGCGAAATGTATAACATTCACGCCGGTGCAGGGCCATGCGGGGCTTCGTTTTGCGAAAAATTCCCCGGGTTTTCCGGAGTTTTTCGCGAATTGAAAACGGGCTTCCAGGGAGCGCCGTCGTTATTCCGCAACCGGTCAGGCAGTCTCAGGTTGCGGCAAGCGTCGGCTCCCCGGCAGTTAAAGCGCGCATTTTTGGCCATTATACACACATAGATATTCATCCGGAGTTAAAATATCTGTCCATTAAACAGGCCAGGGCGGACCTGCTGAGGGCGGCTCGCGGCGATAACAAGTCACCATGGAGGCGTACAAGTCGCCGTCGGCATACTGAATCGCGATCGCGGGGCTTGCTTTGGCTCTCCGTCGCCGATGAGTGCCACGGTGACCCATTGGTTCATTACAGATCAAGTCCCAGCTCTTCGATCTTGCGGTACAGGCTCGACAGCCCCAGCCGCAGGCGTTTGGCGGCCTCGCGTTTGTCGGGCCACTGTCGCAGGACGCGGCTGATGTGCAGCCGTTCGTAATGCCGCAGGGCCGAACGCAGGTCGTCGGTGTCGGGAAGGATCTGCCCGACGCCGAGCAGATCGGGGGGGAGGTCGCCGGGCTCGATCTGGGTTCCCTCGCACATGATGACGGCCCGCTCGATGGCGTTGTCGAGCTGGCGGACGTTCCCCTTCCAGCGGGCCGACATGAGGAGCCGCATCGTTTCGCTGGTCACCCCCGACACCCGTTTCCCGAGTGCCGCCGTATGCCGGGCGATGAAGAATTCGACCAGCTCGGGAATGTCGTCGAGCCGCTCGCGAAGGGGCGGGATGCGGACTTTGACGCCATTCAGGCGATAAAAGAGGTCTTCCTGAAAACGCCCCTCGGCGACTTCGCGCATGAGGTCGCGGGTGGTGGAGGCGATGATGCGGGCGGCGACGCGCACCGGCTCGGTCCCCCCCAGGGGCATGATCTCCTGAAACTCGATGGCCCGCAGCAGCTTCGACTGCGTCGCCAGCGGCAACTGGCCCACCTCGTCGAGAAACACCGTCCCTTCGCCGGCGTGCAGCAGAATCCCCGGCTGGTCGTTCTGCGCCCCGGGAAAGGCCCCCTTGCGCTGGCCGAAAAGCTGGGCTTCGAGCAGTTCCACGGGCTGCGTCGAGCAGTGGACGGCGAGGAACTTTTCGCGGCTCTTGGGGCCGGCCCTGTGAATGACCCGCGCGAACAGCTCCTTCCCCGTCCCGGTTTCCCCTTCCAGCAGGACGTTGCTGTGCGTGGCGGCGACCTTGCGGATCGTGGCCTGCACTTCTTCGAGCGCCTTGCTCGATCCGACCAGCTCGTCGAACCGGTCCTGTCGCGACAATTCGCGGCGGAGCGATTCGTTTTCGATGAACAGCTCGCGGTAGCGGAACAACTGCTGCAGCTTGTGGTGCAGATCATCGAAGAGGACGGGCTTGACGAGATAATCGTAAGCCCCGGCCTTGAAGGCCTCGACGGCGTTTTCGACGGTGGCGTAGGCGGTGATGATCAGCACGAACAGCTCGGCGTTCATCTGCTTGAGCCGCTTGAGGAGCTGAATGCCGTCGCCGTCGGGGAGCCGCACGTCGCAGATTGCCACCGCGAAATCGCGCTGGCGGACGAGGTTCAGGGCCTCGGCGGCGGTGGCGGCCTCGGCCACGATAAAGCCTTCGCTGGCCAGAAACTCGCGGAGCGTATTGCGGATGACGGGCTCGTCTTCGACGACCAGGACGTGGCGGGCGTTTTTCACGATCAACGAACCTCGGTGGAAACAAGAGTCGGCTGGGCCACGTCGGGGTGCTGCCGCACGTTGTCGCACGTCAGAAACACCGTGAATTTCGTCCCTGCAGGAGAGGTCTCCGACAACTCGATCCGTCCGTCGACGGTTTCTTCAATGATATGCTTGCAGACGAAAAGGCCCAGGCCCGTTCCGGTCTCTTTGGTGGTGAAATAGGGCTGAAAGACGCGGGGCTGGTTCTCGAGACAAATGCCATGTCCGTCGTCGCGGACGGCGATTTCGATCCACCCCCCGACCAGCGCGGAGCTGATCTCGATCGTCCCTCCCTCCTGCGTGGCGTCCATGGCGTTCAGAATCAGATTCAGGAACACCTGCACGACCTGGCTGCGTACGACGCGCAAGAGCGGGAGGCGCTCGGCGTAGGCCGTCACGATTTTCTTCCCCTTCGTCCGCTTGTAGTACTTGGCGATGTTGAGGGCCGCGTCGATCAGCTCGTGCACGTCGCACATGCTTTTCTGCTTGGCGGCGGGACGGCTGAAATCGACCAGCTCGCGGAGCGTCCCCTGGATGCGCCGCAACTGGTCGTCCACCATCTGCAGGCGCTCGCGGGTGTAATCGTCGTTGGGACGGCGGTTGAGCAACTGGACGAGCGAGCTGATGGCGGCCAGCGGATTACCGACTTCATGCGCGATGCCGGCGGCCAAGAGGCCGAACGCGGCCTGCTTTTCCTGCTGCACCACCAGCGCCTGCGACTGCTGCAATTCGCCCGTGCGCTGGTCGATGCGCTCTTCCAACTGGGCCTGATTCTCCTGCAGGGCCTGGTTGAGCTGCGTGAGGCGCTTTCCGGCGGCCTTGAGCAGTCCCGCCAGCGACGTGCAGGCCCACGTCACCCAGCCCATCGAAACCAGCATCACGAACAGCGGCGCAAGATTCTTCGACTCCAGCCCGCGGCTGAAAAACAGCTCGCCGTAACTGATGCTGTGCAGCGCGAAGCTGGCGACGGTCACCGCGGGGGAATAGCGGATGGCGCACACCAGCAGCGACAGGAAGTAATAGTAGCGGAAGGGGCTGTCGAGCCCCGCGTCGAAGTAACATAAGAGGCCGATGAAGACCGCTTCCATGAGCGAAATGATCAGCGGCCAGCGGCTCAAAAAGACCCGGCCGCGCAAGCTCCACAGCGTGTCGACCAGGGCATACATGGCCCCCAGGGTGAGAATGGCGTTCACCACCGCCCGGTCGTGCGCCGCCGGCCGGTCGAACGAATTCACCAGCAGATACCCCGCCACGACGCCGAACCAGCGGATTTTGACAGTAATCGATTCGGCAGCCAGCTCCCAGCCGGAGGGCTCGCGTATTGCAGTCGTCGCCGTTTCCGTCATTTTCATCAGAGTCACCGTGCCTGTCCCTGTATACAATTATTGCAGTCGAATCGCCGCCCGTCATCTCTGGCGGCGTGCCCTCGCGCGGTGTATTCTGAAAGTGGTCCCCAACTGAGTTCTCAGGTAGATCGACGATATGGACCTTCCCACATGTCCGGCATGTAAACAGTCGGTGCTCGACGACGACGCCGTCGAATGCCCGTTTTGCGGCGCCCCGATGAAGGGCGGACCTGCGCCCGCCCGGCCCTCGGGCGGCCCGAAGGCGTCTCCCGCCAGGCCGCCTGCCGCGAAGACGGCTCCCGCCAAATCCGGCCCCGCGCAGCAGGGGACGGCGGTGAAAGCGGCCCCGGCGGCTGCTTCGAAGCCGGCCGCGACCGCAGAAAAACAGGCGGCGCCTGCTGACAGCGACGACCCCTTCGCCGTCGATCAATCGGCGACGGCGAATGCCATTCCCGTCAGCCGCCAGCAGGCGCCGGGAAAGACGCTCGAGGTCACCTGCCCGATGTGCGAAACGCACGGCTTTGTGTCTCCGAAG
>JBLMWR010000393.1:0-4984 GCA_050257335.1 Deltaproteobacteria bacterium
TGAAGGTGTTGGCCGATGCCATACCGATGGGACTAAGCACGCCCGGGCCGGGACCGGCGACGCCGGGGCCCGGCGCTGCCATCATCGCGGCAGGCGGGGCGAAGTAGTTGCAGTTTCCGCCGCTGCTGTAACTGCCGTAATTGCCCCGGGCGACAATTTCGTCGGAGCTCGACAGATGGGCGGAACCTCTCCGGGAGGCCGTGCCGACACCCGCCGACTGGCATCCCACACAAACCGTGACCAATGTCGCCAACGCCAGAAAATAGTACTTCATTACGACCCCCTCGGGCTATCAGGCCGAAAGTGATGACTGGCCGCGACATGGCGACCGTTGCGGTAAACTCGGGAACGCGAACGACTGAGTCGAAGGGGGCGAAAAGGCCGAAGTGGTAAAAGAGGCTGAAATCTGCTCTTCGACCGTTTCGACTTTTCGACCATTTCGACCTTCTTGAAGCGACTTGCTGTCGCCGGGATTGTCCCTGGTTGATACAATGCGCGGCTTACAAGCTGACTACCTAGAATCTTCGGAATAGTCGGACTGGAATCTTTGGCAAAATCGGTGTTTTCCGAACAACATGACGATCTTTTCCAGATTAACATTCGCCGTTGCGGTACTGGCAACCGTCGCCTGGGCTGGCGCCGCTCCGCCCCGTGTGACCGGAAACCGCCCCGTCGTGATCGACGTCCCCCTTCCGGACGCCGACCCGCCGGGTGCCGCCACCCCCGCCTCATCCTCCGCCGATGGCGGGTTTCTCGCGGCGGTCCTTCAGCCGGAGACCAGCCCTGCGGCGAGCGGCGACAAGAAGCCCACCCCCGCCGCGGAACTGAAGCGGGCCCGCGAACAACTCCTCAAGGCTTCTTCCGTCTCCGCCACGGTCGTCGAGACGATCACGCTCTTCGACAAGAGCTTCAAGGCTGAAGGAAAGTACCTGCAGCAGACTTCACCCCGGCCCAACGAATGGAACATGCGCCTGGAACTGGTCGTCAAGATCGGTGAATCGGGTGGATCGCTCCTGGAGGTCTGCGACGGCGAAGTGCTGTGGACCAGGACCGAAATCGACTTTGGAAAGAAGCGTGAGCGCGGAAAGAAGAAAGAGACGACGCTGACGCGGCGGAATGTCGCCGAGATCATGAGCGCCGCCCGCCGACTGGGCGACCCGCAGAGCGAAACGGCACTGATCGCGACCTTCGGACTGGGAGGTCTGCCGGCGCTGATCGCGGCGATCGAGCAGGACATGAAATTCAGCCCGGAGATGAAGGAAGAAACTCTTCGCGACCGGCCGGTCGTGGTGATTTCGGGAACCTGGACGGAGACCATCGCGTCGCAGTTCCGCGGAGCGGGCGGACAGGGAGCCCCGAGCCTGCTGCCCGCATTCGTGCCCGATTCGGTCCGCCTGTACGTCGACCGCGAAACGGGTTTCCCGCACCGGATTCTGTATCTGAAGAAATTGCCGGGGCGCAACGTTCAGCGGCCGCTCTTGACGCTCGACTTTCTCGACGTAGCCCTGAATGAGCCAATCAACAACCGCGAGTTCGACTACGAGCCCCCCGCCGGCGTCCCGGTGGTCGAGCAGACGAAGGCCTTCGTCGACCGGCTGACCGGTTCGGAGACGAAGAATCCCGCGGGAGGACCGGCCCGGTAGCCCGCGATTTATACTTCGCGCGGCCTGGGATGGCACGTTCGTGGGGGACGCTGCCAGCTTCCACGGCGGCGCAAGCTGCATCGCTCACGTTTGACATTGTCTCATTCGCGGCCGCGTGCGGCACTTTCCCGCAGGGCTGCCCTTCCGGACCGACATCAACGGCCCGGAAGGGCCGTCGTACATCGGCCTGCAGCCATCACGCCGTTCCCAGCGAACCCGTATGAAACACGGCGTTGAGCGTCACGAGCTCGGTATGCCCCGCGCGGCGGCGGATCAGGTTCACGCAGCAGTTCCCCTGCACGATCTTCGGCGCCCGGCGCAGATCCAGCCCCATCAGATCGGCCAGAAATGCGCGGTTGACGACATTATGCGAGACCACGGCGACGTGCTCTCCCACGTGATCGTCGAGCAGGCCTTCGAGGACGGGCTTCGTGCGCCGCAGCACGTCGCCGTAGGATTCGCCTCCCAGATACGGGGTCTCCGCGGGGTTCTCGACGAAGCGGCGGTGCTCGTCGGGATATCGCTGGCGGATCGTTCCCCAGTCGAGCCCCTCCCACACCCCCACGTCGCATTCCTGCAGGTTGGCCGCCACGCTCGCGGCGACCCCCAGTTCGCGGGCGATTGTCTCCGCCGTCTGCCGGGCCCGGATCATCGTGCTGCTGAACACGCGCCCGATCGGAAACTGCCGCAAAAAGCCGGCCACGGCCCGGGCCTGACCTTCGCCGGTCGGACTGAGCGGCAGGTCGATGGCGTGGCCTTGCAGGATATACGGCACCCGCTGGTTGGCCTCGGTGGCGCCGTGGCGCACGAGATACAGCCAGGTGACGTCGGATTCCGCCGGTGAACTCATGAATCGCTCCCCGAGATCGTCAGGACCGGGGGATTATAGCGGTTTCGCCGCACGCGTCTATTTCACAGTTCCCGTCCACGTCAGGACAGGAGGGCACACCATCAACCGCGGACAGCACCGGCAAACCTTCCGTAGGCCGGCTTTCCAGGCCGGCCTGCTCCAATTCGCGGTTCAAAATGGCATTCCGGCAATGCGCGCTCAGCGGGACGACAGTGCAGGATACTGCGACGGCCGGCCTACGACGACCCGACATCGCTTGCCCGATGTACCTGCGCCAGCAGTGCCGCAACGCGGATCGCCTCGAGAATTCCATCAGGCCGGGCCTTCCCCTGCCAGGCAATGTCGAAGGCCGTGCCGTGGCTGGGGCTGGTCCGTACGATCGGCAGCCCCAGCGTGACATTGACGGCCCGGTCGAACCCGACCAGCTTCAGGGCGATGTGCCCCTGGTCATGGTACATGGCGACGACCCCGTCGAACTCTCCTGCGACGGCCCGCTTGAAGAGCGTATCGGCAGGCAACGGCCCGGTGACGTTGACTCCCTCGGCTGCGGCCGCCCGCGCCGCCGGTGCGATAATCCGCGCTTCTTCGTCGCCGAAGAGCCCTTCCTCGCCTGCATGCGGGTTCAGCGCGCAGACGGCGATCCGCGGCGCCGGGCATCCGACGGTCTGGAGAAAGCGGTTGATGAGCCTGATCTTGCCGAGAATCAGCGGTTGCGTCAGCAAGTCCGGGACGCTGCGAATCGACGTGTGCAAGGTGGCGTGGACGACGCCGAGGTTATGCCTCGCGCCTGCACACTCGATTCCGGGAAGGTACAGCATCATGGCGAAATCCTGGACGCCGCACGCTTCCGCAAGAATTTCGGTATGCCCCGGGTAGTTCAGCCCCGCCAGGTGCAACGCCGCCTTGCTCAGGGGAGCAGTTACAACGGCATCGACCCGGTCGGCCAGAGCCGCCCGTGTCGCGGCGACCAGACATTCGTAAGCAGCGCGCCCCGCGCGGGGGTCATTATGTCCCGGTGGAACAGCCGCCGCTGCGTCACTCCCCGGGTTCCAGCACGGAATCGCATTCCCTTCAGGAGTCGTGGCGTCGATTCGCTCGACCGGCTGGACGTCCAAGCCTCTGCCCCATTTCTGCACCGCCCGGCGGAGCACTTCCGGATGCCCGACGACGATCGGCCGGCACCACGTCGGGAGGCGCGCGTCACACGAGGCGCGCGCGACCACTTCCGGACCAATGCCGGCGACGTCACCCAGCGTGAGAGCGATTCGGGGAAGCATTTCTCTACTGTAGCAAGTGGTCGCCCTTGCTTCAGGTGCAACGCCACCGATATCATCCCGGCGCACCGCTTTGCCCTTTCCTCTCGCTCGTATTTGAGCGCGCCAACCGGATGATCCGCAGCTAAAATCGTGTTGGCTGCGTCTGCGCCGGGAGGGGGAGAATCGCGCGCCGTAATGCCCGAACATCGTAAGGAACCTTGCACCATGACAGACGATCTCTTTTCGGTGGCAGAACAGGTCACGGTCGTTTCCGGCGGCAGCCGCGGCATCGGAAGGGCTTTGGCCGCCGCGTTCGCCCAGCGCGGCTCGCGGGTTGTCATCACGGGGCGAGAAGAGGAGACGCTGACCCGGACCGCCGCGGAAATCTCCGCCGGAAAAGATCCAGTGGTTCCCCTCGTCTGCGACGTCGCCCGGCTCGAGGACATCGAGCGCCTCGTGGCGGCCGTTCTCGAAAAATTCGGACGCATCGACACTCTCGTCAACGTCGCCGGGGTGAACAAGCGCAAGAAGGTCGAGACGTTTACTCCCGACGAGTACGACTTCATCCTCAACGTCAATCTGCGGGGATTGTTCTTTCTCTCGCAGGCAGCCGGCAAGCAGATGATCGTCCAGAAGAGCGGCACGATCATCAACATCGACTCGCTCAACACGAACTCCCCGCTCAAGGGAGTCCTTCCGTACGCCATCAGCAAGGCGGGCGTAAGCATGATGACCCGCGGCATGGCGGCGGAATGGGGCGAACACGGCGTGCGGGTGAACGCCATCGCCCCGGGATTCATCCTCACCGACATGACGAATAAGCTCTGGTCCAACCCGACCATGCAGAAATGGGGGGACGCCAACACGCCACTCAAGCGGCTGGGGCAGGTCGACGACCTGGTCGGTACCGCCATTTACCTGGCGTCGGAGGCTTCGGCGTTTATGACCGGCCAAGTGCTGTACGTCGACGGCGGCATGTCGGCCGGAACGCTGTGGCCCATCGAACTGTGACAGCATTTCGGATTTCGGATTTGGGAACTACCAGCGGCCGGGGCGGGACCGTTTGTAGTACCGGCTTCAGCCGGGTCGGACCGTCGATCGCCGCAGATTCTCAATGCCGCCTGAAGGCGGTACTGCAAGCACCGCGGCCCCGTCTTGTGGCAGCGTGCGGTCGGGGGATAGAATGATTTTCGTCCTATCTTATCTAGTGCTTTGTCAAAGATAAAAGTTAGGTT
>JBLMWR010000394.1:0-3616 GCA_050257335.1 Deltaproteobacteria bacterium
GAACGGACAGCCATCGTCTGGGAATTATTTTCGGCCGTTCCAGCGACCGACTGTAGGGCCGGTGCCGCCCATTGTTTCACCACTGCAGATCAGTCGGTACCCTAAAAGGTACGTGGACTCGTGAGGGCGCGTTCCCTCCATCCTGCAAATTCAATTCTCCGCACTTTGGAAATGGGGGATGATTCCCGAATCGATCCTGGGCCAGTCCCCTGTGCGCCGGCGATGCGCCTTCCCCCAGGCGACGACGCGCTGGATTGACAAGCGCTTCGATTTCCAGCCGCGGTTCGGGCGCCTCCGCAGTCGCGGATAGGCGCCTCGCTGTTCCTGCAGGAGAAGGAACAGCGATGACCCCCCGGGGAGCCCGCGAGAGCCGTGCTTCAGGTCGTTGTCGATGTTGTACCATGAGGAGGCGGATCAACAAAATGCGTGCGATTCAATTCGCGGCACCGAACACCTTTGCCAGGGACGATCCGCCGGGAAGACCGCGACAGCCGCGCTTCAGGGCCGAGTCCACAGCCGACCAGGTCAGCCCCGGGATACCGGAAATCGGACCGGAGTCGCGTTTGGGCCAGTTGCCGTGCCGGCGAAAGGCACCGCGAACGTGCGCGGCCAGTTCTCAGCGCCGGCTGGCGCCGCAGCAGAATTTGTACTTTCGGCCGCTGTTGCAGGGACACGGCGCGTAGCGATCGATGTCCGGGTGCTTTTCGGTGGCGGTCGGCTCTCGCGAGTTGCTCCGCGGTGCGGACTCATTGAACGACGGGGCGCGGGGTACACGCCGGTGCAGTCGCGGGAACATCTCCTCGTGCCGCCGGATCATGGGGCCCAGAAGGGTCCGCCGAAAGTCGTCGAATTCATCGTCGTCCATGTGCAGTGTCGCCCGCATCTCGCGGAGGCTCTTCTCCCGGGCGTCCTCCGCCTGCAGGGCGAGGTTCCAGCAGAACTGACTGATCGCGAGGGCCTTTTCCATCTCCTGCAGGGACCCATCCGTGGCGTCGATCAGGGGCTGCGCGTACGCGACAACTGCGTCTCCAATCGCTCCCATACTCGTCTCCCTCCGAGTAATTGTCGTGAACAATTTTTCCTGCGCATGACGCCCAAGGCTCGTCCGTTATGCCACAGGGTGCAGGCACGGCTTACGCCGTGCCCTGTAATTGTACCGTGCTGAGGTCGTCAAGTGAACGGCCATCGGAAACGAGGGGGTCGGTCTCTGGATGATTTTTGCCCGGAAAGGAACAGCGATCGACAGTTATCCAGCGATCCGGGCGCATCTCTCCCAATTTCGAACGCTGCTCGAGCCGAGGCCGCGCGATTGGCATGGCGGCGCTTGGGCCGCTCTCGGCTGCCGCGCTCAAGAGTCTTCGGGACGAACACGCCCGGACGATCGAACCGGCCCGCGCCCAGGCCGCCGAGGCCCTGCAGCTCGAACGCCGCCTGAGCGACCTGGTGAACGAAGCCTACGGCCTCACCCCCGACGAAGTCGCCCTGATGTGGCAAACCGCCCCGCCCCGTTACGTTGGATTGCACGTGGTGTGTACGAGAAAACCCTGAAAGCGGGCTTTCTCATACACTGGCTCCCTGGTTCGATTTTTTCACAGCCTCGGAGCGAGAATGACTTCTATCTGGCGATTTTCTTGGCCCCGGCGGGAACTTTTCTCCGGGTCGGCGCAGCACTCAGACAAGCCGATGTTGATGTATAATGGCGACGTCCGAATGAATAACATTCATCCCAGCGCAAAACCCTGATCCGGGTTCATGTTACGCAGAATTTTGCGAATTCTTTGGAAAATTCGCGCGCGTTGGACTGCTCTCCGGGGAAGTGTTGGCGGCATTCCGCAAGCTCCGATGCGCTCGCCAATTGTGGCGATCGGGATCCACCACGACGCGCCAAAATCATCGGCGCGCCGTCTTCCAGATTATGCACTCATAGATATTCATCCGCGCCCCCCACCTCGACGCATGCGGCACGTCCTTTGCTGGGGTGCTCACCTCTCCATTCCCTTCAGCAACTGATGGAGTGGTTCCTGGCTGACGGTAATCCAGCCGCGCTGCGGCTGGTTCAGGTCCAGGGTGACCCACACGGCCATGCAGACCAGAACGGTAAAGCCGAGAGTCGCCCCGGGATGCCTTTCGCCGGAAGCCCCCTGTTGCCACCCCATCAGCGGCATTGAAATTACCGCGGACAGGACCAGGAGCAGGACGACGCTCGGCGGCAGTCGGTCGCGCACCGCCGCCAGGCGTGCCGCATGGCTGCTGGTCAGCGCGTTCAGGGTATTGACGAGCGGCACCACCACCCGCGTTCCTCCATCGACCGCTTCCTTGACGAGCGATTGCATCTGATGGTGCATCTCCTGAATCTCGCCCAGTCGCCTCTGAAACGTCGCTTCATCCAAAGTGGTTTGTGTCAGCGACAACCGATGTTCGACATACTGGCGCACTACGGCCTGCAGCTTGCCCCGCACCGGCTCTTTGAGGAGACTCACACTGGTGTAAAAATCCCCGATTGCATTGCTGTCGGTCACCACCATCTGGCGCCGTTGTTCGTGTTTGACGAGCGACATCGAAAAGGTGAATGCCAGAAGCAGCCCGAGGATGGCCAGGATCGCATCGTTGAACTTGCTTGCAGGGACCTCGCGTTTTTCCGTGGGGAGAGACCGGCCCCTCCACCAACCGGCAGCCCAGCCAGCAAGCATCGCCGCGGCAAGCATCACCGCCGTCACCCACGCGTCCATTTCGGTCAAGATGGCATTCATGTGTCATCCGAATCGATCGATGTCATGCCCGGGGCAGATTATCAACGTCATACCGGGCCAATGCAATCAAGAAAGAGGTCGCCGGCGGCGCCAGTGTGCGGCGCGCAAGCTATCGCCGCACGTTGCGAAAATTGCCGAACGACCGCAGCTAAGGACGGCGCGGGGCGTCACGCCAGAGCTTCTTCGATGAGCGGCACGAGCCTGGGGACATCGACCGGCTTCTGGACGACGTGCTGCAGGCCGGCCGCCCGCGCCTCAGTGGCGGTTTCCTCGGTGGCATAACCGGTCACCAGTAACCCCTCGACGTTGACCTGAATTTGGCGCATGCGCTGAAACAGCTCCACGCCATTTGTATCGGGGAGCTTGTAGTCCAGCAGAGCCAGCCGATAGGGACGTTCCGCGAAGAGATCGAGGGCCTGCTCTCCCTGGTACGCGACGTCCACCGCGTAGCCGAATTCCGTCAGAATGTCGGAAAGATTGGAACACGTGTCTCTGTCGTCGTCAACAACCAGCACCCGGGTGTCATTCATGGCAATCATCGCCTCCCGTCCAGTTGCCCGCCATGAGCAGCCGACGGTGAAATCAGGATTCAGACTGGGGAATCGACCGACCCGCAAGCCTTCCCTGCTGCTGGTTAAAGAATGACGAATCGCCAGGCAGGATTTCAAGTAAAAAATCGACGAATCCAGTCCGATTTGGCGACAAATCCCGGTGCCGTTCACTTAAGCACCTGGGCATCATCAAAATAGGCAAATTGGCGCAAATCCCGGCTCGTATGGCGTTGCAGAATCCGGCGGATTTCGGGTCGTGGGTCAGTTTCACAAAGAGCACCGCGGCTGTCCCGGCGCGCCGGGACCGGGGTGCTG
>JBLMWR010000395.1:0-2930 GCA_050257335.1 Deltaproteobacteria bacterium
CCGACAAGTATTATCGTCCCCTCCCGGAAGGGAGACGCTTCATCGCCGAGCCCCTCGAAGGCAAGGCTCCCGCATGGCCCGACCCTGACCCCGATTGCATGGAGTATCTCGGAAGCCGCAAAGTAATGACCCTGGGGACCGACAGCGCCAGCATGGGACCGCTCCCGAACCTGGCCGAGCCGACGCACCTGGCGGGGCTCAAGTACGGCATGATCTGGACCGAAAGCGCGACTGCACTGGGGAAGCTGCCCGCGACGGGAGCCTTCTACTGCATGATCGGCCCCAGGCACGCAGAGGGATTGTACAGCGAGGGGCGGGCTTTCGCCGTCGTCGGCGATCCGCTCGCGGCGCGGTTGATCGAAGCGGCCCGCAGGAAGAACGTGGTCGATTTGTCGGTCACGCTTTCAGCCGATCTCCCCGCGTCATGGCCCGGGCGCGGGGTCGGGCGTCACCGCCAGCCGTACCACAAGATTCCCATCATGTTCGCCCCGAATCTGGGGACGTATCACGTCACGCACATGCTCGATTCGCATTCGGGCACGCACCTCGTGCCGCCGGCGTACGCCTTGCCTCCGGACGGATTCGACAACGGCAACTACTCCTCCGAAGTGCGCGGCTGGCTGGCGGAGTATGAAGCCAAATTCGGCCGCCGCGGGACGAGCCGCGTGACGGCCGAGCAGGTTCCTCTCACGCAGACGTGCGGCCGGGCGCGGGTCGTCGACGTGCAGGGCCTGGTCGGGACGACCGATGAAAAGTCGTGGCCTGCATCTCCCGAAATTACGGTTCAAGAGCTGAAGCAGTTCGAGCAGCGGGAGGGTGAATTGAAGGCCGGCGACATCGTCATTTTTCTCAGCGGGCACACCGACCGGCACTTCAAACCGCTGCCGGAAGGACTGGCCTGCATGGCCGACCCGCTCAACGGCAAGAGCGAAGGGTGGCCGGCGCCCGGGCCCGAGGCAGTCGCGTACCTGGCCCAAAAGGGAATCCGCTGCGTGGCCACCGACGCGCCGACCCTGGGCGGGGTCGATCCCAAGCGGGCCCTCATGACCTATTGGGCGCTGGGGAGCAGGGGGATGGCGGGCGTCGAGTTTCTGACGCAGGTCGGCAAGTTGCCGAAAGAGTCGTATTTCGTTTTCGCGCCCGTGAAGATCCGCGACTGCCACGGCGGCCCGGGGCGGGCGCTCGCGTTTTTTTAGCTGAACTGTCTGGGGACGACCGGATGAACGCCACAAGAGACGAAGGCGCAAGCGACGGGCATGCCATGAACAACGTATGCCGGCTGATGCTCTTCGCGGGATTGATGGTCTTTTCTGTCGTTCCCGCCGCGCGGGCCCATACGCAGTTCACCTTCCGCGACGTGGGAGACGAGGCGGGGTTGTTTCCCCACGCGGCGAAAATCGCCGGACATTCGGCGGCCTGGGGAGATATTGACGGCGACGGCTGGCCCGACCTGTACGTCGCCACGTTTGGCGGCCACCCCAACGATTCGAAGCCGAACCAGTTGTTCCGGAACGTGCGTGGCAAGTTTCAGCTCGACGACCAGCCGCAGCTTCGCATTTTCGGCCGGGCCAGCGGTTGCGTATTCGCCGACTTCGACAACGACGGCGACCTTGATTTGTATCTGTCGAATCACGCGATCGATGGGAAACCGTACGGCCAGCCACATTATGAGGCGCCGAACGCCCTGTTCCGTAACGACGGCGGCGGAAAATTCACCGACATCTCGGCCGCATCGGTGACGTGCCCGCCCGGCTTTACGGCCCGCAGTGCTACAGTGCTCGACTATGACGGCGACGGGCTGCTCGATCTGCTCGTCGGTGAATGTTTCGTCCAGGGGGGCGAAGGGCGGTCGAGATTGTTCCACAATCGGGGAGACCTGAACTTCGAGGACGTCTCGCGCGCCACGGGCCTCCCCGAACGGATCGTCGGACTGGGGGTCGCTGCGGCGGATGTCAACGGCGACGGCTGGGCGGACATCTTCCTCGCTGGTCGCGACGCTCCGAAGCTGGGCAAAGACCGCGGGAACAAGCTGTTTCTCAACGATCGCCAGGGGCACTTCCGCGAAGTCCCGGCCAGCCACGCCGATTTCACCTGGGAATACAAAGACACGCTCGACGACACTGCGTGCGGCGTTTCTTTCGGCGACGTGAACCGCGACGGGCTTCCCGACATTGTCATCGGCCAGCATTTCGACCGGCCGTGGTTCACCGGCGGCGTCCCGGTACGGCTCTATCTGCATCGCGGGATGCGCGACGGGTGGCCGAAGTACGAGGAAGTCACCGCGGCCGCGGGGCTCAAGCCGCTTCCGATGAAAGGCCCGCACGTGGAGATTCAGGATTTCGAGAATGACGGGTGGCCCGATGTCTATGTCGACATTGTCAAATTCTCGGGAAGCAAGCCGTGTCCTGTCATTTTCAAGAACCTGGGCTCAGCGGGTGGTCTTCCCCAGTTCCGCGAAGACGCGCTGGCGGTCAACGACTTTCCGACAGAGCAGGACCGCAAGGACTCGGACGTGGGCGCATTTTTCACCCGGATGGAAAAGGAGCAGAAAATCGTGTACACGGCCCCCGGCCCGTCGGCCGATTTCGACCGCGACGGCCGGCTGGATCTGTTCCTCGCCAACTGGTGGGTCAATTCCCGCTCGCTGCTGCTCAAGAACGAGACACCTTCCGGGCACTGGCTCGACGTCACCGTGCAGCCTGCGGAAGGAGTCAATCGCATGGGGATCGGCGCCGTCGTCCGCATCTTCGAACCAGGCAAGCTGGGTCGGCCAACGGCGCTGATCGGCGCCCGCGAGATCAGTGCCGGCTACGGTTACGCCTCCGGCCAGGAGGCGGTTGCTCATTTCGGACTGGGAACGCTCGAAACGTGCGACGTCGAGCTGATTCTGCCGCATGGCAAGGGGCGAATCGAACGGCAGGGGGTAAAGG
>JBLMWR010000396.1:0-4372 GCA_050257335.1 Deltaproteobacteria bacterium
ATCCGCACTCGGGCACGACCCGCGAGACACGGCCCGTGGGCTTGGGGCTCAACATTTGTTATTCTCTCTTCTATGCCTCCCTTGCGAATTGCGATTGCGACCCGATGTCTGAATTTGCCACTCAAAGAAGCCTTGCGCGCCGCCGCGAACCTCGAGGCCGGGGGGGTGCAATTCGACGCCCGGGATGAACTCCGGCCCGGTGAACTGACCGACACCGGTCGCCGGCAACTGCTGCACGGACTCGGTGAACTGGGATTGTCGGTCGCCTCGCTCGCCTTTCCCACCCGCCGGTCCTTTTACGACGAGGAGCAGCTCGACGCCCGCGTCGCCGCCGCGAAACGGGGGATGGATCTCGCCTGGCAACTGCGGGCCCGCGTGATGACCGCACGCATCGGCAAGGTCCCGCCAGATAAAGAATCGAAACCGTACCGGTTATTGCTGGACGTCCTCGGGGACCTCGCGCGGCACGGGAACCAGGTGGGGGCGACGCTGGCCATTACTCCGTCTCACGATTCGCCGCAGGCCCTGAGCGAGCTGATCGGCTCAATCAAGACCGGTCCCCTCGGGATCGACTTCGACCCGGCAGTGTTCGTCATGTCGGGGCACAATCCTGCGGAAGCGCTGCGCGGGCTGCACTCGCTGGTGGTGCACTTCACGGCCCGCGACGCCATTCGCGACGCAGACGGCGGCGGGCTCGAAACAGCTCTCGGGCGCGGCGAAGTCGACTGGATCGAGCTTCTGCTACTGCTCGACGAAATCAACTATCCCGGCTGGGTGACCGTCACTCGCACGCAGGGGGACGACCGCGCCGGCGACGCCGCCCGCGCCATTCAATACATGAAAAACGTCCTGCTGACGTAGCGATTCGTCCTTCGGACTTGCTTCGTCGCTCGTCATCAGGCATTCGGCATTCCTCAAAAATGTCCCAACCGCCAATTCTGACCGTCTCCCAACTGACGCGCCAGATTAAAGACGCCGTCGAAGGAAATTTTCCTCTGGTCTGGGTGCAGGGCGAAATCACCAACTGCACTCGCGCGGGGTCGGGGCACGTGTACCTGACCCTCAAGGACGAATCCGCGCAGATTCGGGCCGTCGTCTGGCGGAACACGGCCACCCGCCTGCGATTCGACCTTCACGACGGTCTCGAAGTCGTCGCCAGCGGCCCGGTCGAAGTCTACGAGGCGCGCGGCACATACCAGCTCATCGTCGAGCGGCTATTGCCGCAGGGGGTGGGGGCGCTCGAACTGGCGTTCCGGCAATTGTGCGAAAAGCTGTCGGCCGAGGGGTTGTTTGCACCCGAGCGCAAACGGACGCTCCCGCGCTTTCCGCGGCGGATCGCCCTCGTCACGAGCCCCACCGGGGCGGCGGTGCGCGACATGCTGCAAGTCATCACCCGTCGCTGGC
Source organism: Deltaproteobacteria bacterium (assembly GCA_050257335.1). Lineage (GTDB taxonomy): Bacteria > Planctomycetota > Planctomycetia > Planctomycetales > Planctomycetaceae > JACQFH01. Next base: position 1,405 of record JBLMWR010000396.1, read on the forward strand.
AGGGGACCGACATCGTCGTCATCCCGGTTGCCGTCCAGGGAGAGGGGGCCGCCGCGCAGATCGCAGCCGCGCTCCGCGCGGTGCATCGACTCCCCGGCGTGGAGGTGGCGATCACCGGCCGCGGCGGGGGGAGCTTGGAAGACCTGTGGGCCTTCAATGAAGAGATCGTGGCCCGGGCGATTTACGATTGCCGCATCCCAGTGGTCAGCGCGGTGGGGCATGAGATCGACGTGACGGTCGCCGATCTCGTCGCCGACGTGCGGGCCCTCACTCCCAGCGAAGCGGGGGAGCTGGTCGTTCCAAACCACGAAGAAGTCCGGGCCGAGCTGCTCCGCCTGCAGCAGCACCTGGCGCAGGCGCTGCGATCGCGGGCCGCGACCGCCCGGGCGCGGCTGGAGTCGCTGGCCACACGGCGGATCCTCACGCGGCCGATCGAGCGCCTGCATGAGCTGGCGCGGCGCATCGACGAGCTGGAAATGCGGACCCGCCGCGCGATCGCCCATCGTCTCGCTCTTGCCCGCCAGAACGTGGCCGCCGCCGGCGGCAGACTGGAAGCCCTCAGTCCGCTCAAAGTGCTCGAGCGCGGCTACTCGGTAACGAGGCTCATCCCCTCAGGTACTGTCGTCCGATCGGCCGAACAGACCCGCGCCGGAGATCTGCTCGAGACGCTGTTGCAGTCGGGACGAATTACGAGCCGTGTGGAGGTCGCGCAGGCGGAGCCATAGGAATCAACCGCCCGCCTTATCACTCCCAATCGTCGATCAGCGCCTGAAGAGCTGCGGCTTCGCGGCTGACGTGCGCCGTTGATCCGCCGTCGCCGGGAGTCCGCGCAGCGGGGGCTCGTCCCGCGTGTCCCTCCGTTGCCGCCGACGGCTGCGATGCCCCGTCGCCCTCGGGAGGATTGACGCAGTCGGCGCCTCGCATGACAAGGCACCGAGCCTTGTAAAGCAGTTCGTCGCCTGTCAGCGCCGTCTTGATGACGTAATCATTGGCGCCGCCTTCCGTCGCGGCCACGACTGTTTGCCGGCTCGCGTCGCTGGTCAGCATCATCACGGGGATTTTCGCCAGGGTCTGGTGCTCGCGCATCGCCTTCAGAGTCCGCAGGCCGTCCCAACCCGGCATCCGCACGTCGATGATCGCCAGTTGCGGCGGGTTCTCGAGCGCCTGGTAATACCCCTCCGACCCCTCGGCAGCCACCGAGACGACAAAATCCCGCTGCAGGATCGATGTGATCAGGCTGCGGAACAAGGGATCGTCGTCGATGACCAGGACTCTCGCGCGATTCATCGGGCCGGCCCCCCCAAGTGTGGTCGAATGCCGGCCCCCCTGCGTGGATGGCCCGGTTGAAATTCCATCGGTTGATTCATTGCAAGCATATTCCGAAAAACGGCTCCCCGAGCCGCATTTTGAGCGACTGCCTTCGTCACATTCCGAGGACTTCGGATCTGCAGTGCGGAAGGCCTCCCGTCAAAACCGGTTCCGTCGCTACCACCCGCGCATTATCCGCCGTACTGTCCCATTTCCCCGGCGCGGCATACAATGCATATCCGGATCGCTGTCCGCATTCATTGCCCAACAGTCTCGATTGCATTCAAGAGTTCGCGGCATGCCCAACTATGAGTATTCCCGCTGGGACGGCACGCAGGAATTCACTCCGCAGTCTGCCGACGCCGTCTTCGACCAGCTCAGCCAGTACCTGCTCGACTACGGCGACGAAGTGCTGCCGATGCTCGAGCGGCTCGAGGACGAGCACCCCGACATTCTCGAAAAGCTGGTCCGCCAGGGTCTCATCGAGAAGGACGCGGAAGGAAAGTTTCAGGTGACGCCCCGCGGGATGCGGCGCATCGAAACGCGGGCCCTCGACGAGCTGTTCGACGTCTCCGGCCGCGACAAACTCGGCAAGCACGAAACCGATATGCGCGGCGTGGGACAGACGGTGCACGAAGAATCGAAGCCTTACGAGTACGGCGACCCGGTCGCGAACCTCAACATGCACGAAACCCTGCGCAACGCCCTGCACCGGCAGGGGGGCGGATCGCCCGTGCAGATCACCGAAGACGACCTCGTCGTCTACGACACCGAGTACCAGACCAGTTGCGCGACGGTCGTATTGATCGACATGTCGGGAAGCATGGCCCGCTACGGAAAATACGGCCAGGCCAAAAAAGTGGCCCTCAGTCTGCAGGCGCTCGTCCGCGCCCGGTATCAGGGGGACTCGCTCCAGTTCGTCGGGTTCTTCACTTACGCCAGCCCGCTCACCGAACGGCAGCTTTTGTATTCGGCTCCCAAGCCGGTCTCGATCTTCGATTCGCGAGTCCACCTGCGGATCAATCTCGATCGCCCCCCCGGCTTCGTTCCCGAGCACTTCACCAACATTCACGCCGGCCTGCAGTTCGCACGCCGCGTGCTGCGGCGTTCGCCAGCAGTCAATAAGCAGATCATCACGATCACCGACGGCGAGCCCACGGCACACGTCGAAGGTCGCGACGTGGTGCTGATCTACCCCCCCGCCCAGAAGACCGCCAACGTGACCCTCGCCGAGGTCCGCCGCTGCGCCAACGAAGGGATCCACTTGTCGAGCTTCGCCCTGATCGAGGACTATTTTTATCTGGGCCTGGTGAACTTCGTGGAACAGATGGCCGCCGTCTCAGGAGGGGTGGCCGCCTACTGCAACGCCGGCGACCTGGGCAACATGGTCATCGACAGCTTCACCCACGGCCGCCGCAGGCGGCGCCGGATCGAGTAAATGCGAACCTGCAAAAGTCTACTCGCCGGCGAGCGGCGGGCGTAGACCCCTTGGTAGGTTCAAACTGGGCAATAGCGTCGTAAAGCAGGAACGACCTTTCTCCCCTTAGCAAGGGGGCCGTTGATTTAGCCGCGTTTCTCCGAAACGTGGCACTCGGAGACTGGCCAATCGGGTCCGCTTTCGTATTGCTGCTGAACTTCAGGATAGTTTCTGTGCTGTCTA
>JBLMWR010000397.1:0-2883 GCA_050257335.1 Deltaproteobacteria bacterium
ACCGGCTGTTCGCGGCGGCCGAGGGGGAAGAGCCGCCAGACTCGTGTTCGGCATCGCCGGCGATCAGCCAGGGGCAGATCTTCATCCGCACGGGGAAAGCGCTCTACTGCATCGGGAAGGGAGCGCAGGTCGCGGGGAGGGAGTGAACGCGGCTCGTTCCCCTGTTGCGCTCACGGTCGAGAAACGCGAAACTGCAAGCACGGCTTGCATCCGGTTCGGACGGCGTTTGCGATTCGGGACCCCTGATGCTTGCGGTTTCGCGGATTCTCGCGTGACAGCGTTGCAGCCTAACCCGGATTATTCACGCCGCGGTAGCCGAATTCGTGAGAATTCGGTGCCCCGATTACCGTTGGAGTCAGAACTCTCACGAGTTCTGCTACGGCGCACTGCCGCATTTCGTGGGAATATGAATAATCCGGCCTAAAGAATCTCCAGCGTCGGCATCGACTGGGTTTCGAGCAGCGTGCGGGCGATCTGAATCGCCGTCTGCTCGCAGACGTTCATGAGGTACGGACGCGACGGATTCCCCTCGGCGAACGACTCGCGGATTTTGCCCGCGTCGCCGTTGATCCGGATCTGCGAGTCGATGGGAATTTCGCCCAGAAACGGCACTCCCATTTCGGCAGCCTTGTGTTTCGCTCCCCCGCGGCCGAAGATGTCGCCGGTCATGTTCTCGACGACCCCCAGCACGGGAATTTTGACCTTGCGGAACATGTTGATGGCCTTGACGGCATCGAGGAGAGCCAGTTGCTGCGGCGTGCAGACGACGACCGCGCCGGCGAGGCCAATGAGCTGCGAGAGAGTGAGCGCGATGTCTCCCGTCCCCGGGGGCAGGTCGATGATCAGGTAATCGAGATCGCCCCAGGCCGTCTCCTGCAGAAACTGCTGAATTGTGCGATGCAGGATCGGCCCGCGGACGATAACGGGGTCGTCCACGGGAATAAGAAACCCGATCGACATCAGCTTGATTCCCCCGGCGTCGACCGGCTGAATGCGGCGGACCGTCTGCCCCTCGGGGCCGTGCTGCTCGACGATTTCCGGACGGTGGTTCACGCCGAACAGATGCGGAATGCTGGGGCCGTAGATGTCGGCGTCCATCAGTCCGACTGTCGCGCCGGACAACTGTAACCCCACTGCCAAAGACGCCGCCACGGTGCTCTTTCCCACGCCTCCCTTGCCGCTGCCGACCGCAATGACGTTCTGCACCGTGAGGCCGATCGCCCCGCCCGACTGCCTGCCTTTGACTTTGGCCGTAAAGCGGACATCGACCGGCCCGGCCTCGGGGATCTTCCCCGCCACAACGGCCTGAATCGAGTGCGCGAGACGCTCGCGGCGCGGATACGCCGGTGTCGGCAGTTGCACGGTGACGGTGATCGAATTCCTTCCGCCGACGGCGATTTCGCCGACCATTCCCAGGTCGACGAGACTGCGGCCGATTTCGGGGTCGATGACGCTCCGCAGGGATTCGCGGACCTGCATTTCTGTGATTTTAGCATCGCTCATGAGTTGGTTTTACCAATCGCGGGGTCGCATAGCAATTGCCGCGGCGGGACAGATGGCCTCGCAGACTCCGCAGTTGATGCACGATTGCGGTGTCAAAACGACTTCGACGTTGCGGGCGATCGACAGGCAGGCGGTCGGGCAGACATCGATGCAGTCGCCGCACAGAGTACACAGGCGCGAGTCGATGTCGGGAAGCTCGTGGCGGGGCACGGCGGTGGATTTCGGATTTCGGAATTGGGATTTCGGATTTGGCGACGCGCACACGTTTCGCGGCGATGCGCAGCGGAGCCTCTTGTTTACTGCAGCTTCTTCAAATGCCTCAGCATTTCAGTATTGAGCTTCTCCAGGTCGTCGCCGAAGGCGGCGCGGAACTCGGCAAGCCGCTCTTCGGGCGTGTTCCATACCAGCCGCGGCTTGGCGGCCACCGTCGCCAGGTATTTCACGTAGGCCTCTTTTTTTGCCCGGATCAGATAATGGCTGAGGGCCCAGGCCTCGGCGTAGGCGTCGGCCATCTGTCCGGCATCGGTGAACCGCGCGTCGGAGCTGACGAGCGTCGTCAGCGAATCGGGCTTGCGGCGCTCGGCGGCGAATTCCTGAAACTGCCCCAGCCGCAGGTCGTTCACCGCCCCCACGGTCTTCCATCCCGATTTGCTCGACAGATCCGGCGTCTCGAAGTACATCGCCATCCCTTCGACGAGCCACAGGGGATTATCGGCATAGCGGGTGTGCATGCCGCTGTTGAAGGCGATCTGGTGCGTCGCTTCGTGAATGACGGTGGCGACGTTGAAGGGAGCGGCGGCGAGGATGCCCGCGATGTCTCCCCGGGCGCCCGCCGTCAGGTCGTACATCGCCATGCGATTGGTGCCGATCGAGAAATAGCCTTTGGCGGTCGCCGTGTCGGCTCCGGCGTCTTTCGTGGCGAACGCCGCGAATTCCCCTTCGCCGGAAAAGACAAGCGCCACCAGCGGGAACTCCGGCTCCGCGAGCTTGACCCCCCGCTGCTTCCAGTAATTGTGAAACGACGTGAACAGCCGCTCGAAGAGCGCCCCGCACCAGCGGGCGTATTCGCGATTTGCGCTGGTGCAGATGACGTAATGTTTCGTGGTGACGACGTCGAATCCGTTCCCCAACTCGGTCTGCAACTGTTTGCCGAGAGCTGCCGCCGACAACGGTCGAAACGGTTCGCCCGCGTCCCGGCGCGAGACGACCTCGGCCTTGTCGATCGTCCATAATCGGCCGTCCTGTCCGATGAGAAGCAGACCTCCGTCGGCGGCCTCGACAAGGACCCGCCCGGACGCTTCGTGCAACTGTTGCGCCCCGTCGCGCCACGCCACGCGCTCGAGCGGTGCCGATTCGCGGTCGGTCCTGGCGGCCTTTTTT
>JBLMWR010000398.1:0-5834 GCA_050257335.1 Deltaproteobacteria bacterium
ACGTCGTTGGCGACGATCACGCCGTAATTCACCGCCCCCAGCCAGCCCGACATGATGATTCCCACCGAGCCCGCGTGATACAGGCCGGAAACCTGCTGCGGCAGCTCGCGGCTGACCTTCAGCCCCTCGAATTTCGTCCCGAACGAGGCCCCCTCGAGATGCCGGGTATAATGCTGGAAGGTCCGCGGCGTCGACGCTTCGACGTAGTCGATCTTGGCGCGAATGTCAGGAATGTAGCGCTCGAGGCAGGTGATCGTCGTTTCGCACAGGTCGCGTTTCGAGGCCTGGTATTCCTCCTCCCCCAGGTCGGCCCAGTCGCGATAGTTGGCATTCGTGGACGAGACGACCAGCGACCGGTCGCTGCCGGGACGGGTGCGCGGGTAATAAAACGAGAACGTGCGGCTGCTGATGTTGCGGCTGAGCATCGCCTCGACGTCGAACCCGCTGTGCTCCGAGTGAAACAGCAGGTCTCCCACGTCGTCGAATCGCTCACCGGGCCGCAGCGCGATATACACCTGGCAACTGCTGTTGTTGAGCCGCACGGCCCGCGCCTCTTCGACGAAAGCGGGATCGAGGCGCTCGGGGCCCACCAGTTGCAGAATCGTGGCCTTGAGATTGGCGTTGGAGACGAGCGTCCGGCAGCCGATGCGGCGGCCGTTGACGACCACCCCGGTGACGCGGCGGTCGGGCGCAATCTCGATTTTCTCGACCAGCGAACGAATGCGGACGTCGACGCCGTTCTTTTCCATCTCGGCGCGCATCAGCGTAACGAGCCGGTCGGTCCCTCCCTCGAAGGTGAACACGCCGCGGCTCATGAAATTCGAGAAGACGATGCCGTACGTGATGGCCGGATCCTCCAGCGTCGAGCCGTTGGCATACGTGATGGGCTCCATGAGCAGGCGGACGACGTCCGATCGTCCGGGGAAGAATTCGTCGAACAGGCTCCGCGTGGTGCGCGTCTGGTCGTCGAAGAAGTTCATCCTGCGGGCGTTGTCGAAGAACCGGGCGACGACCTGGGGCGGCACCTCGAATTTCTGCGTGAGGATGCGCGTGAAGTCCTCCCGGTCGAACGTCGTCCGCAGCGAGAATTGCGGGTTCTCGAAACGGATCCCCTTGAGCTGGACGATGGAATCGGCGATTTCCTGCGTCCAGTACTTGCGGCAGCTCTTGATCATCCCCACCGGAAAACCGTGCAGCGAGATGTCGAAGATGTGTCCGCCACGGCGTTTGAACCACGTGGCCATGCCGCCAAGCTGGTAATGGTGTTCGAGCAGCAGCACGGTGTGACCCGCGCGCGCCAGGATATTCGCCGCAGTCATCCCGGCCAGGCCGCTGCCGATGACGATCACGTCGTATGAATCGCGGGCGTCTTTGAGAAAATCCCTGGGCATGAGAGCGTAAGCCGTACGGAAACTGGGTCCGTCCGGCGCTGCCGGCGGACGGGGCAAAACAGTTTAGTGCCCCCGCCCGGCGGCGAAAAGGGGTAAAGGAATGGCTCCGGGCACATTCTCGCGCGCCCCGGCGAGAGACACAACCGCGGGCGTCCCGGGTGCATCCGTAAAGCGGCCGTGGGCCGGGCAAGCGCGCTACAGAGCGGCCTTCCAGGCTGGCCGCCGCCTCGTGCAGCAGGTTTCCAACCTGGCCGTCCCCTTCTCTTTTCCAACCCGTCTCCTTCGGGCGTCACCGACCCGGGCAGGTTGGAAAACCTGCACGGCGGGCGCGGGATTCGACTTGAAATCCGCATCGGGACGTGCGAATGTTGGAGCGCGGTGTTCGAAATCCATCGCCGGCACGGGATCGGACGGTCATGGCGCATTCAGGCAGTGTGAACGTCGGGGAGCTTCTGCAGCGCGCCCGGGCCGGAGACGATTCGGCTCGCGACCGGCTGTTCGTTGTCTGCCGCAATTATGTCGCGGTCGCCGCCCGGGCCGAAATGGCGAGCTGGCTGAAAGCGAAGGTCGATGCCTCCGACCTCGTGCAGCAGACGATGCTGGAAGCGCATCGGGGTCTGGTCAACTTCCGGGGCACGACCGAAGGAGAATGGCTGGCGTGGCTCAAGCGGATCGTGGCGCATAACGCCGCCGATTTCGTGCGGCGGTATCACGGCGTCGAAAAGCGCCGCGCCGCGCGCGAGGTGGCGCTGGGGGCGTCCGACGATTCGCAACATCCGGGACCGCAATTGAGCGATAGCGGCCCCAGTCCCAGCCAGGTGATCATGCAGAAGGAGTTGCAACTTCAAGTCGCCGACGCCGTGACCCGTCTGCCCGAAGACTACCAGGAAGTCGTCATCCTGCGGAACCTTCAGCAACTGCCTTTCGACGAGGTGGCCGAGCGGATGGGGCGCTCGCGCCCCGCCGTGCAGATGTTGTGGATGCGGGCCATCCGCAAATTGCAGGAAGTTCTGGAGGAAGCGTCATCGGCCGACGGCAAATAGCCGCCCCCTCCCCCCGGCGGGAACCCGAGACATGGCGAATGACCCGAACCGGCTCGACGACGAGCGGCTGTTTGCAGTGCTCGACCGCTATGTCGCCGCGCTCCAGGCCGGCGACGTCGAGCGGTGTGCCCGCTGGCAAAACGAGTACCCGGAATTGCGCGACCTGGCGCGGTGTCTGGAGACGCTCGACCAGTTTTCGGCGGCACGCGCAGCGCCGCCTCCGGCGGGCCGCCTGGCGAAGTCGACGGACGCTTCGCTGGCGCCGACGATTGTGCCGTCGGGTACCACAGTCGGCATCGGCGAAGACAACGGCGGTCCGCCGGCCGCCGACTTCGGAAGATTCGAGTTGCTCGAGGAAATCGGCCGCGGGGGAATGGGCGTGGTCTTCAAAGCGCGGCAGCGCGATCTGAACCGGATCGTGGCCCTGAAAATGATCCTCTCGAACCGCTTGGCCGGCGATGACGACGTGAAACGGTTCTATCGCGAAGCGCGGGCGGCCGGAAGCCTGCGGCATCCGCAGATCGTGGGGATCCATGATGTCGGGCAGATTCACGGGCAGCATTTCTTTGCGATGGACTACATCGCCGGAGGGAGTCTGGCCGCGGTAACGAAGGCCGGGCCGGTGGAGCCCGAACAGGCAGCCCGCTGCCTCATCGGAGTCGCGCGGGCCGTGCAGTTTCTGCACGACCACGGAATCGTGCACCGGGACCTGAAGCCCTCAAACATTCTGCTCGATGAGTCGGGAACTCCGCACGTCACCGATTTCGGACTGGCCAAAGTCTTCGGCGACCAAGACGAAAGGACACAGACGGGGGCGATTCTCGGGACCCCGGGCTATATGTCCCCCGAGCAGGCGGCGGGAAGAATCGGCGATGTCTCACCTCGCAGCGATGTCTACAGTCTGGGCGCGATCCTCTACGAAATGCTGACCGGGCGGCCCCCCTTTCGCGACGACAATCCGCTCAATACGCTCCTGCAGGTTCTGGAAAGCGAACCGACGCTCCCCCGGCAACTGAACGCCGGAATTCCTCCCGAACTCGAACGAATCTGCCTGAAATGTCTTGAAAAGGATCCCGGCCGCCGATATCCGTCGGCCGCGGCCGTTGCTGACGAACTTGACCGCTTCTTGCGCAGCGAGCCGATCGAAGCCAAACAAGCGGGACTCGCCGGCCGCCTCCGCCGCTGGATCCGCCGCGAACCCGGGCTGGCCGCCCGCCTGGGGATCATGCTGGCCGCGATGGGAGTTGTCGAGACGTTGTACCTCGTGGAAAGCGGCCCGTGGCCGCATCGTTCCGGAATCCGCATCTCGTTCAGCCTCTGGGCCGCATTGGCCTTCGCCTTTCAATGGCTGCTCCGCCGCGAAAAGACCGCCGGACTGGCGCGGCTCGCCTGGGCGGTCACCGACCCCCTTTTGCTGCTGGTCGTGATCCTGCAATCGCCACCGCACGTCGGAACGCTTTTGATTGGCTACCCCGTGCTGATTGCCGCCTCCGGGTTGTGGTTCAACGTACGGCTGGTCACAGTGTCGACAACGGCCTCGATTGTGTCGTACTTGATATTGCTCCTGAAACGAGACGGCGTGTTGCTCCATGAGGGCGACGCCGGCGTGTTGCTTCTCGGTCAGGGGGAGCTGACGACGCCGTGGCATTACCCGCTGATCTTCATCGCGGCGCTGGCGGTGATCGGCTTCATGGTCGCGTTTCAGGTTCACCGTGTCCGCACATTGACCCGTTATTTCGAGCAAATGCGGCCGCCGGACGCATAAATCCGGATGTCGCTTTGGTAACTCAACCCGGCCTATTCACACCAGCCCGACGCGCATGCGAGGGACGCGGAAGGACTGGTGCGCTTTTACAATCTGGCAAGATTGGCGACTTTAGCAGCCGCTCTCCCTCGCTTGCGCGTCGGGCTGGTGTGCGTTGGCGGTTGTGAATCAATCGCGTGATTAATCCGGGGACAAGGGGACCGGCGCGAGGTGTTCCTGCTTTCACCTGCCTTTTTATGTGAACGAATGCACCCTGGCCCTTTTTGAACGGGCCCCAAAGACGCAGCCCCGTCCGTTTCTGCCAGATTTGGCGGTACTTTCTACCACATCGGGGGTTCAATACAGGGAAGTCATTCGGCGGGTTCGGTCCTCACGCGGAGCCAGAGTCACGACGGGCGGCCGCCGCATCAGTCGGCGGATGGCCTATCCAGGGGCGATTTCTTGGGATTCAAATCAGAAAGAGAGGAACTTTATGCGTCGATTCTGGGGAATTACGGTGGCGTCGTTGGTCGTCTGCTTTGTCGCAAATAGCGCGGCAATGGCCCAGGGGCGCGGGGGGCGCGGGGGCCGTGGTGGCTTCGGGGGCGGCTTCGGTGGAATCACGTTCCTGATTCAGAATCCGAACGTCCAGAAAGAATTGAAGCTGTCCGAGGATCAGACCGGCAAGATTAAAGAGATTACCGACGCGCTCCGTCCGGCGGGGGGAGGCGGCAGAGCGAACTTCCGCGACATGACCGAGGAACAGCGGACGGCGTTCTTCGCCGAGATGCAGAAAAAGAATGAAGAGGCCGCCAAGAAGATCACCGAGCTGCTGACCGCGGAGCAGAATTCCCGGCTGAAGCAACTCCAGATCTGGCAGCAGGGGACGCGGGCCCTCACCGACAACGAGGCCGTCGGCAAGGAATTGAGTCTCACCGACGATCAAAAGTCGGCGCTCAAGATCATCTCCGAGGAATCGGGGAAGAAGATGCGGGAGCTGTTCACAAGCGTCGGCCGGGACGCCACCGAAGAGCAGCGAACGAAGCTCAACGAGCAGATCTCGACGATGCGGACCGAAACGGACGCCGAATGCATGGCGGTGCTGACCGACGACCAGAAGGCCAAGTTTGCGACGCTGAAGGGCACCAAACCTGAATACGACCTCAATCCGTTCGGTCGGGGCGGGTTCGGGGGCGGGCGCGGCCGCCGTGGCCGTCCCGGCGGAAACAACAATTAAGTGGATCGTGCCCCGGTAATTTCGGCGGACCTCCAGAAGAGTTGCCGTCTAGATTCCCGGCACGTCGTTTTCAAGACCCCGGCAGGTTCGCGCTACCGGGGTTCTTTTCGTCTGGGCTACTGTCGCTAGCCGAATTGTGGTTGCTCACGCAGGCGACAGGGCGATGGCTCGGGCAAGATGATCGGTGGCACTTTCCCGGTACTTTCCCTAGAGCGCGGTAGAATGCGACCGTGCCCGGCGACCGATGCCGCGAGCACCATCCAATGAACGCGCGGACCAATTCACCGATGAGCATGGCCGAGGTCATCCGGTCGCTTGAGGCCGCGGATTTAGCCCTGGCGGAGCCGGCCGACCTCGACGCCACGGATCGCGAAATCCGGGCGGCGTGCGACCAGGAACTTGGCCTGCGGGTTGAATCT
>JBLMWR010000399.1:0-2912 GCA_050257335.1 Deltaproteobacteria bacterium
GGAGCGGCCGAGGCACTGGACTGGAAGATTACGACGGCACCCGCGCCCCTCAAAACAAAACCGCCGGCCCTGATCAGGGCCGGCGGCGCAAACGGAGTTCCGCGGCAGATTCGCGTTACGAACCGCCGAGCTGCGTGCTGACATTGCTGAACGTCGCCGAAGCGTTCGTTCCGACGGCCTGAATCGCTGTCAGGCAGACCACGATGATCAGGGCCAGCATAACGGCATATTCCACCGCGGTGGGGCCGTCTTCAGAGACCAGAAAACGCTTGATACTGGTTGCAAACAGGTTCATGATGTTACCTCACTCTCACTGGGGATACGAGTTCGAGAACCTCACCGCGAGGTTCTTCACCAACGCTAACGTGACCGCCCGCACGAAATCCTCGAAGTGCAGATCGCAGGCACCGCGATGGCGATGCACTTCAACCGTAGGTCGGAACGACCGCCGTGCAAACCCGGCAAGGAATCCCCGCATTCGAATCGCATCCTTTGGTGTTAGAAATATCAGAGATTCGCAGGGGGACGATGATTTGAGGCCAAGCAGTTTTGCCCTCTGTGCCGACGCGTGGCGAATGTGAAACTGGTGAGATTTCGCAACAGCAGTCGTTGCTCCCCCGCGGGATGCGCGTCGCGGACCCCGCCGGCGCGCCGCGTCCGGCACCGGCATGGCCGATACAGGCCGTTCCTGGGATCCAGACGGCAACGTCGTCATCTGTCGGTCCTTTATCGATCCGATTCGGGCGAGTTCGGCACGGGACGCGCCTTCCTCGCCGCCCCCAAGCTAGAGTCGAGATGCGGGCGCCGGCAGGTATCACTTGAATCGATCAGTGCCATGAGCAAACGCGTCAATCTCTGGACCTTGATAGCGGCGCACACGATCTGTACCGCGCTGGGATTGTGGATGCAGCGGCAGTACCTGGTCGAGGAACTCAAGAACTTCAGGACGACGCGCGTCGCGGCAGAATCGGCGGACCCGGAAGCGGCGGTCTCGGCGCCGGCCCCCTCGCTGCTGGGGATTGATGCGATCACCTTTGCCTGGACGAACGGCCTTCTGGGAATGATCGTGTACATGGTTGTGACCCGCGTGCACGACGAAATCGCGCGGCGCGGGGGGCAGCCGGCGGTCGAAGCGCTGCGGCGGACGAACGACCTGCTGCGGACGCAGGACGCAGTGATCTTCGGTCTGGCCAAGCTGGCCGACTCGCGCGACTCCGACACCGGCGGGCACCTGGAGCGGATTGCCCTGTACTCGTCGGCCCTGGCGACGGCGCTGCGGCGGCGCGGGGCCCACCGGGACGTGGTCACCCCGGCCTTTGTCGATTACCTGACGACCGGATCGGCCCTGCACGACATCGGCAAGGTCGGAATCGAAGATTCCATCCTGCGCAAACCGGGACCTCTGACCACGGACGAGCGCCGCCGCATGCAGGAGCACACGCGCATCGGCGAAGAGTGTCTGCGGGAGATCGAACGGCGGCTGGGGTCGTCCAATTTTTTGCGAACGGCGCGGGAAATCGCAGCCTCCCACCACGAACGCTGGGACGGCACCGGATATCCGGCGGGGCTGAAGGGGAATGACATCCCCCTCGCCGCGCGGATCGTGGCCATTGCCGACGTGTACGACGCCCTCTCCACGAAACGGGTCTATAAGGACGCCCTGCCGCACGCCGAATGCGTGGAAATCATTCGCCGCGACGCCGGTCGTCACTTTGATCCACAGCTCGTGGAAACGTTTCTGGAAATTGCGCCGGTGTACGAGAACATCGGGCGGCGGTTCGAAGGATGCGGGGAAACGGTCCCCACGGAGGTCCTGCGCGCGATCGATCACAATCTGGCAACGCCGGCTTCCTGCCGGTCTGAGCCGATCCTTCAGAAAGAGGTGGCGACATGCTCGGGGAATTCCTCTCCCGCATCCGTAGAAAGTTGAACGACGACCATTCACTCTTCGTCGAGCTGTCGCTGATTGGCAGCGCACTGGGTTTGTCGGCCGTGGTCGCCACCCTGTCCGGAAACAAGGTGGTGGTTCTCAACCTGTTTTACCTGCCCGTTGTTCTCGGGGGCCTGTTTCTGGGGCGGTACCGCGCGGGGGTGATGGCGGTGCTGTGCGTGATCGCAGCCTCTGCCGCTCTCGCTCGAAGCCCGGTCGATTTCTCGGGCGCGCCGTCAATCGTCGTCGTCGGGCTGGCAATGCTCATCTGGGGATCCGTACTGTGCCTCACGGCCCTGCTCGTCGGGTCGCTCAGTGACGAACGGAAAGCGAAGGTTCGCGAGCTGCACGAGGCGTACGTGGGAGTCGTCGAGGTGCTGTCCAAATACCTGCAGAGCGCCAATCCGCGACTCAAAGATCGGGCCGCGCGCGTGGCCGAATTGTGCCAGAAAGTCGCCGCGGAAATGCGCCTCCCGGCGCGCGAAGTTGACGATATCCGCGTCGCCGCCCTGATGCTCGATCTGGGAAAAATCGAGGTGACGACGCGGCTGGTGTCGCGGGCCTTCGATACGCTCGGGGCGAGTGCCGAGCCGATGCAGCAGCACAGCTTCCACGGGATCGACCTGGTGCAATCGCTGGGGACGGTGCTGAAAGGCGCTGTTCCGCTCCTGGCCAGTCAGGCCGACGTCGATTTCGGCGCGGAGCCTCGCGAGGGCAGCCTGCCGGCGGTCGATCAGCCGGTCGGCGCGCGGGTCATCCGCATGGTGCGGACGTACGACGCCCTGACGGGGGGCGGTCTGTGCGACGGATTTCCCGATCCGCGCCAGGCCCTCGCCGACCTGGCCCGCGACCAGGCATTCGCCGGCGATACTGCCATTCGCCTGGCGCTCGGCCGGGTGGTGCTCGACTCTTGCCCGCCCGCCCGGTCGCTAGTCATGGCGGAATAGCCATTGTACGTCTGGCTACAAGCCTGACGTACATT
>JBLMWR010000400.1:0-3220 GCA_050257335.1 Deltaproteobacteria bacterium
CGATTCGCGTCGATTGGCGTGCTGCCGCGATTGAAAATCGTTTCCGATTTGCTACGCTGTTGCCCGCCCCGATTGATCCGACAGCCATGACCACGCGAACGACGTCAGCCCCCCCCTCCCGTCAGCGCCGCCGCGCCGCAGGCCGGCGCGATCGGGCGCGGCCGCAGGTCAACGGAACCCCTCTCCCGAAAAAACGCCGGCGGCCCCCCGCTGCCCGCGACGGCCGCTTTGATCTGCTTCCCTCTGATCATTCCGAACAGACCCGCGAAGTCCATTTGCAGAGCGCTCCGGGACGGCGCGCCGATCGAATCACCGTCGCCTACCACACGCCCGACGTCGAATTCGACCTGTCTGCCGGGGGGAAGACGCTTCTGGCCGGGACGTTCGAAAGCGATCTGGCGATCGACAACGTGCCGCTGGTCTGCCGCGGCGACTGGCAATCGGTCTGCTGGCACGGCGACGACGACGGCGACTACCTCGAACTG
This sequence comes from Deltaproteobacteria bacterium, assembly GCA_050257335.1. GTDB lineage: Bacteria > Planctomycetota > Planctomycetia > Planctomycetales > Planctomycetaceae > JACQFH01. Next base: position 486 of record JBLMWR010000400.1, read on the forward strand.
CGGCTGTCCTTGAGCGACTCGGCGTGGATCGACCGGCAGATCCTGTTGTCGCGGCGGGGCCATTTCGCGCTGCTGGCCGACGCCGTCCTCGCCCCCGGCGCGAAGAGAATCGAGTATCGGATCAGCCTGCCGGTCGCCAGCGGGGTCGCAATGAGACTGGATACGAACACCCGCGAAGGCCGGCTTGCCGTCGCCGGGCGTCTCTGCCGTGTCTTTCCCCTGGCTCTGCCGCAGGACCGGGTTCTCGGCACTGCCGGAAACTTTCTGGAAAAGGAGGGGCGGCTGGAAGTGACGCAGGTGGGAGCAGGAGGGGGATTGTACGTGCCCGTCGTCTGCGACTGGCATCCGCGGCGTCGCGCGGCGGCGGCCGACTGGCGGTCATTGACGGTGACCGAGCTCGGGAAAGTGATCAGTCCGCACCGCGCCGCCGGGCACCGGCTCCGCCTGGGCCGGCACCATTTGCTGATCTACAAGAGCCTCGACACGCCGGAAGATGCGCGAGCCGTTCTCGGCCACCACACGCGCTACGAATCGGTGATCGGCGCCGTCGACTCCACCGGCGCCGTCGATCCGATCGTGATGGTGGAAGCGGAATGACGCCGCTGCAATGGCCGGCCTTCCAATCGGCGTTCGCGTGCTGCATACTATTTGAATATGAGCCAGACAATCCTCGTCCGGTACGGAGCCATCCCGGAAGTCGCCCGTTTCGCGCATGACTTCGCCGAAGCCCCCGCGCGCCACGAGCGCGTGGTGGTCAGCAGCCATCGCGGGCTGGAGCTGGGAACGACGCTCGAGGGCCTGCGCGCGGGGGCCCGTGGTGAGGGCCAACCGGGCGACCAGGCTCCGGAGTTTCGTGCGCTGCGGCGGGCGACCCCCGAAGACGAGGCGCTGCATGCCGCCCTGCGGCACGAGGCCAATCAGGCGTTTCCGCAGTGGCAGCGGCGAATCGAGGAATGGAAGCTGGAGCTGGAGCTGCTCGACATCGAATGGACGCTCGACCGCCAGAAACTGGTTCTGTACGTCCTGGGGGGGCGCGGCGCCGAGACGACGAAGCTCGCCCTGCAGGCCGCCGCGGCGGGTCTGGCCGCCGTCGAGGTGCAGCCGGTGAACGCCGACGGGCCGGTCCCGGTGGGGGCCGCTGGCGGATGCGGCTCCGGGGGCTGCGGATGCCACTGATGCACCGACAGAACCGGTCGGCAGCGTCGGCGCCGGCGTGCCCGGCGCTCGACCGAAGAGCATCCCCGGACGGCGGCGAGACGCGAACAATTCACGATTCCACTGGCTGCACACAGAGTCATCCATGAGCGAGCAGACTTTTGACGAGCTGGCAAAAATCCACAGGACGCAGGGACCCGCGGCGGCGATCGACCACTTGATCTCCGTGCTGAGGGCCGAGAAGCGTTATCACCCGCTGTTCGACGCGCTGCTCATGAAGAAGCGCCTCGAACTGGGGCTGGGGCTCGTCCGTCCCACCTCGCTCAAGGACGTCCCCGAGGAGAAGCGCGACGAGTTCGAAAAGCTGTACGTCGACGCCGCCCGCGAGATCGGCCATTTGCTGCTCGCCGACAGAATGATCCCCCAAGCCTGGAACTACCTGCGGGCGATCAACGAGCCGCAGAAGGTCGCCGAGGCCATCGCCGCGCTCCCCGAGGGGGAATCCGCTCCGGATGACGTCATCGAAATCGCGCTGTTTCAGGGGGTCAACCCGGCCAAGGGGCTGGCGCTCTACCTGGCCTCGCACGGCACGTGCAGCACGATTACGGCGTTCGAGCAGATCTCGATGCAATTGGCCCCCGTCGTCCGCCGGCAGTGCGCGCAGGCGCTGGTCCGCAAGCTGTACGACGACCTCCGCGAAAACGTGCAGCACGACGTGCTGCGCCGGCAGCCGATGAACCCGCCGGGGCAGCCCTTGCGCGAGCTGATCGCCGGGCGGGAATGGCTGCTGGCCGACGACAGCTATCACATCGACGTCTCGCACCTGAACGCCGTCGTTCGTTTCGCCCGCTGGCTCGACGCCTCGTGCCCCGAGCTCGACCTGGCGCTGCAACTGGCGCAGTACGGGGCGCGACTGGCGAAACAATACCAGTACGCGGGCAACCCGCCGTTCGACGACTTTTATCCGGCCCACGTCCACTACTTCCAGGCGCTGCTCGGGACCGACCGCGAGGCAGCCCTGGCGTACTTCCGCTCGAAGATCGGAGAAGACGTCGCCGACACCGACAACCAGCTTGCGGCCTACACCCTGGTCGACCTGCTGCTGCGTCTCGAACGGCGCGACGAGGCGCTCGAGCTGGCCTGCCGGTATCTGGCCGACACGGCCGACGAGTTCGGCCTCTCGCTGCCGGAACTGTGCGCCCAGTCGGGACGTCTCGACCTGCTCAGGGAGCTGGCGCGAAGCCGGGGCGACGTGGTCAACTTCGCCGCGGCCCTCATCGGAAACCGCGCGTCGTGAACGTTTTCGAAACAAACCGGGCGGCGTGGAACCGGATGGCGTCGGCCGGCAGCCGTTTCGCCCGCGTTGCCACCGACGACGAATGCCGCCAGCCGCTGGCGACGCTTGACGGCCGCGGGTGGCTCCCGCCGAGCGTCGCCGGCGTGCAGGTGCTGTGCTTGGCGGCGGGCGGAGGCTGGCAGTCGGTGCTGTACGCCTCGGCCGGCGCCCACGTCACCGTCGTCGATTTGAGTCCCGAGATGCTTCGCCAGGACGTGCAGGAAGCGGCCCGGCGAAACCTCTC
>JBLMWR010000401.1:0-18483 GCA_050257335.1 Deltaproteobacteria bacterium
GGCTTCTTCGGCGGTCGGCGGACGCGCGAGTGCAAGCCGGAACGCGAGCTCGATCCGTTGCGGTTCTTCCGTTGCGCCGGCGATAACCCGCCGGGAAAAGCGTTCCGCCTGAGCGGTGACGAACTCGCCGTTGAGCATCGTCAGCGATTGCAGGGCGACTGCCGTGCTGGTGCGGCGGGTGCAGTTGGTGGCCACCAGGGGCTGATCGAAGACGCTCAGTTCCGTGGGCTGGTAGTTCCGTCGCGACACCAGATACAAGCTTCGCCGAAAGGGACTCGTTCCCGGGGAAGGGTTCTGCGTTTCGACGACGACCATTCCATCGGGCCGCGGCTTGATCGGGATGGGCGGACCGCCCATCGTCTGGTCGAGCGTTCCGCTCACCGCCAGAACCGAGTCGCGGATGATCTCGGATTCAAGGCGCCGCAACGGCATGCGCCACAGCAACAGATTCTCGGGGTCGATCCTCGTCGGGTCGCGCTCGGCAGGGTTTTCGGGCGACGAAGCAGACGCCGGCCGGCGATCGGCGATGCGCGACGACTGCCGATAGGCGCTGGAAGTGAGAATCAGCCGGTGGAACGCTTTGAATTTCCAGCCGCCGCGGACGAACTCGATCGCCAGCCAGTCGAGAAGCTCGGGATGCGTCGGCGCGGCGCCCGAGCGGCCGAAGTTGTCGGGCGTGCCGACGATTCCCCGCCCGAAATACTGCTGCCAGACGCGGTTCACGATGACCCGCGCCGTCAACGGATGGTCGGGCTGCGTGAGCCAGCGAGCCAGGGCGCTGCGATAACCGGAGGTGGCGGCTCCCGGTTCGGCCGGCGACGGCGCTCCGGGAAGCGCCGCCGTCAGGATGGCTGGAAATCCCGGCGCGACGCGGGCGCCGGGAGTCTCGTATCCCCCGCGGCGATAGAGATAGGTCTCCGGCGGCGGGCCCACGTCCCACAGCGCCTGAATCTTGCCGTAACTCCGGCGTGTTCCGTTGAGCTCGCCGATTTGCTGTTCGCGCTGTGCGACGGCCCCCTTCGCTGCCACGTCCAGAGCTGCGGTGATTTCCTCGGGCTTGACGGTGAGCATTCCCCCCAGTTTCTCAGCCAGATATTTGTGCACTTCGGTGCGTTTATCGGCCGGCGTCTCGACGGCCGTCCGCGTGTCGTGGCGGATCGGTTCAGGCAGCGTTGCGAGCTTCGCCTCGAACAGCTTCCGCCGAACGGGTTCGCGGATCTCGCCAAGCTGCCTGTTCAATTCAGCGATCTGTTTGTCAACCTCGGCGTTCTTCCGGTCGATGTGCTCTTTTTCGGCGGAGGAGACGTCGGGAAGAACTCGCTCGGTCGTGTGCTTCCAGTTCTGGACGTTGTACGCCGGAGCGAAGATCGCCAGCAGCCGGTAATAGTCGGCCTGCGCGATCGGATCGAATTTGTGCGAATGGCACTGGGCGCAATGCATCGTCAGGCCCAGGACGTTGGTGCTGAAGGTCTGCAGCGTGTCGTACAGGACGCGATGACGAATGTCGGCGGTGTTCAATTCGGGGGCGCTCGTGTCGTCGGCGGCGGGTCGCAGAAAGCCGGTGGCGGTCAGCAGGTCTTGAATCTCCGGGGTAAACGCGGCCGCGGTGCGCCAGTCGACGAGCTCGTCGCCGGCAATCTGTTCCAGCAGAAATCGATCGTAAGGCTTGTCGGAATTGAAAGCGCGGACGACGTAGTCCCGATACTTCCAGGCTCCCTCGCGCAGATTGATGATCGTGGCGTCGTTGTCGGCGCCATTGGTGTCGACGTAACCGGCGGCGTCGAGCCAGTGCCGGCCCCAGCGCTCGCCGTAATGGGGTGAATCGAGCAGGCGGTCGATCAGCCGCTCCCAGGCGTCACCGGCGGTGTCGGTCAGAAAGGCATCGACCTCGGCGGGCGTCGGAGGCAGGCCGACAACGTCGAGATACGCGCGCCGCACGAGGGCCGGGCGGTCGGCCTCGGGAGCGAACGTGAGCCCCCGGGCCTCCAGCCGCGCCAGCAGAAACGCGTCGATGGGAGACCGCACGCGATCGGTATGACTGACGGCGGGAACCGGGGGGCGCAGGGGTTTGCGAAACGCCCGCCACTGGCGGTCCTCGTCGGAAGGCTGCGGAGCTTCGTCCTCGGAGAGCGGTCCCCCCGTGTATCTGGCGGGAGCGCCGGCATCGATCCAGGCCTTGATCGTGGCCAGATGGGCTTCAGTCGGCTTGAGGGCGTTCCCGGGAGGCATTTCTTTCGCCGCCAGCTTCTGATAGAGCCGGCTCTTTTCTGCCGAACCCGGCTCGAGCACCTTGCCGTTTTTCCCCCCTTTTAGAATCAGCGGGAGCGAGCGGAAGTCGAGCCCGCCGGCGAGACCTTCGCCGCCGTGGCATTTCCAGCAGTAGGTCTTGACCAGCGGGTGAATGTCGCGCTCGAACTGCGGCGCCGCGGGAAAGGGCGCACTGCCGGGCTCGTCGCCAGCCCGCGCGGCCGGTCCGTGCAGTGCCGCGATCAGCAGCGGCAGCCCGAGGGAGAGACTGCGAGGAAACCGCCGCAAGCGGTTCACCCGCGACACGGGGGGCGGCCAATCACCCTCTTCGACCGGGCGGCAGGGGCGAACCGGGATGTTTTGCGCGCGATGCATGCCGACGCCCATTGTCGAATGGCTGTTGCCGGGCCGTCAAGGCTGCATGGCAACGCAGACCTCCGGAACGCGCCAGATTGAACCCGGGTGGCTCGCGAGGGAACGCACTACGGACGGGAGTGGCCGTTGGTGCGGCGGCGGGAGGCGGCGGCCGGCAGGGCGGCGCGGCGGCCGGCCGTGAACATTTCGCGGTTGATGTCTCGTGCGGCAGGTTTCGATTTGACGGCATTGAGAGCCTGGTCCCATGCCGGTTCGGGGATCGTGAGCCGCGCCGACAATACCCCGAGCATGAAAAAATTGAGGCTCCGGGGGCACTCGGCCTGATGCGTGAGGTCGGTGCCATCGAACCATTCAATGCGGGGATCATGGGCTCCCGCCGGAGCAATCTCGCTGGCCGCGGTGAGCGCCCCGGGTTTGCACCACAATCGGTTGGCCAGCGCCATTCCCCGCGGCCCGAGAAAGGGGAGATGCTTGAGACATTCGTATCCCTCCAGGGCCAGCAGCACGTCGACCCCGCCGTGTCCCCGCAGCGGCGAATGCAGTTCGCGCCCGAACCGCACCTGGCACGAGACGCTGCCGAACCGCCGGCTGAGGCCGTGGATCTCGCTCTTTTTGACCGTCAGGTCGGCGAGCAGCGCCGCCTCGGCGAGAATGTCGCCGGCAAGCACCACTCCCTGGCCTCCCAGTCCGGCAATCAGCGTCGTCACTGGACCAGCGGTTGCGGTTGTGGTTTCCATTCCCTCAGCTCCACCAGTTGGGGGGCGATCGTCTGCGGCGCCAGCGCCCCCTCGGGACACGTCTGCACGCACAGCGTGCACCCGACGCAAAGATCGTGATTGATCCGGGGAGCGATCTTGCCGTCCAGCACCTGTTGCTCGATCGCCACGCAACCGACCTTGAAGCACTCCCCGCACCCGGTGCACGCCTCTTCAGTCAAATGCGCCTGCTGCACGGGAACTTTGGTCTTGAGCAACAGGCACGGCGCGCGGCTGATGACCACCGCCGGCCCGGGATGCGCCAGCGCCTGCCGCAGCGTGGCCTCGCTCTCTTCCAGATCGTAGGGGTCGATCACGCGAACCCAGTTGATGCCGATGGCTTCGACGAGTTTTTCGAGATCGACGCCGCGCCCGGCCTCCCCGCCGGCCGTGCGGCCGTTGCCGGGATGCCCCTGCAAACCGGTCATGGCGGTGGTGGAGTTGTCCATAATGAGCACGGTGCAGTGTCCCTGGTTGTAAACCAGATCCAGCAGCGGGGCGATTCCGGAATGCAGCAGGGTCGAGTCGCCGATGATGGCCAGATTCTTTCCATGCGATTCTTCGCCCAGCACTTTTTCCATTCCCAGCGCCATGCCGATGCTGGCCCCCATGCAGACGACGCTGTCGATGGCGTTCCAGGGCTCGAGGGCTCCCAGCGTGTAACAGCCGATGTCGCCCGTCACTCGCACGCCGATGCGAGTGATCGCCGTATAGACCCCCAGGTACTGGCAGCCGGCACAGATCCGCGGGACGCGCGGGGGAACGGCCGGGTCCCCCTTCTCGAGCGGCTGCGGGGCCCGCTGCTCGAGACTGCCGCGAAGACGTTCGGGGGTCAGCTCTCCCACTCGCGGGAACCAGTTTCCACCGTCCACGGCGATGCCCAGAGCGCGAATCTGCTCTTGCAGAAAAGGGTCGAGTTCTTCGACGACGAGCACCCGGTTCACCTCGCCGGCAAATCCCCGGATCAGTTCGGCCGGCAGGGGGTACGTCTGGCCCAGTTTGAGGACCGACGCCTCGGGAAAGGCTTCGCGGACGTAGCAATACGCGACCCCCGACGTGATGATTCCCACGTCACGGTCGCGCAGCTCGATGCGATTGAACGGCGACCGTTCGCCGTATTCCGCGAGGGCCTCCAGACGATTTTCGATCGCCGTGTGCCGCAGCACCGCCTGCCGCGGGAGCAGTACAAATTTCTCGAAGTCGCGGACAAAGCCTGTGGCCCGCGGCCGTTTCGCGGGGGCCTTCCCGAGCTTGACGACCGTCTTGGAATGGCACAGGCGGGTCGTCATCCGCAGCAGCACCGGCGTGTCGAACTGCTCGCTCAGCTCGAAGGCGTGGGCGACGAGCTGTTTGGCCTCCTGACTGTCGGAAGGCTCGAGCATGGGAATCTTGGCGGCCCGCGCATAATGGCGGCTGTCCTGCTCGTTCTGCGAGCTGGCGGCCGAGGGGTCGTCCCCGACGACCACCACGAGTCCCCCGTTGATTCCTGTGTACGACGCCGAAAAGAGAGGATCGGCGGCAACATTGAGGCCGACGTGTTTCATCGCCACCAGCGAGCGGCCTCCGGCAAAGGCGGCCCCCAGCGCCACTTCGAACGCCACCTTTTCATTAGTTGACCACATGGCCTTGACCGTGCCATAGGTCGACAGCGTTTCGAGAATCTCGGTACAGGGGGTCCCGGGGTAGCTCGTGGCGACGCTGACGCCGCTTTCGTACGCTCCACGGGCGACAGCCTGGTTTCCCGACAATAAGAGCCGCGCGCGCAACGGCATAGTCATGTCTTCTGATCGAGAAGGTCGGACGCCGTCCGGATTGCGGACGTCCGATCGATGAAGGGAAGCATGTTACTGAGCACGTTCCCCGGACCGACTTCCACAAAATCGCTCCCCCAGCTTTGGCCGAGGGTTCGCACCGTCGTTTCCCAGCGGACCGGAACCGCCAGGAAATCAGCCAGAAACGTCCGCAGCCCGGCCGCAGTCTGAATGACGCTCGCATCGTGACAACTGATGAACGGCACCTCTGGCCGAGAGATGCCGACCGAATCGAGATGCTCGCGCAATCGTGACGCGACCGCGCGCTGTGCCGGAGTATGCAGGGCCCGTTCGCCCGCCAGACGTCGCGCCTGCTTGGCACCCCGCCCGAGGGCGCCCGCCAGGACCATATCGACACTTGAGGCGTCTCCTCCGATGACGTACTGGCCGGGAGAGTTCCAGTTCGCCAGAAAAACTCCCGAACCGGCCGCCAGTAGCGATTCGACCTCGCGTTCCGGCAGGCCGATGATCACTCCCATCGCCTGTCCGCACCCGTCGACCAGTTCCTCCTGCAGTGCCTCGATCTGCGTCACTAGGTCGAGACCGGTGAAAAAATCGTAGCCCCCGCAGACGCAACCCGCCGCAAGGCTCCCCAGGCTGTGCCCGCTGACGGCCCGCGGGTGGAACCCCAGTCCCCGGAGCACGGCGGCGTAGGCACATTCGATCACGTAGATGACTTGTGCTTCCTGCCGCGCCGGAACGTGTTTTCGCCCCGAACCCTCCAGGCAGACGGCGATGAGATCGTAGCCCAGTTTCGCCGATGCCTCGCCGATCAGCCGGTCAGCCGCCGGAAAGCGGCCAATGATGTCGTAACCCATGCCGACATACCGGCATCCCAGACCGGGGAATACCCAGATCGCAAGGGAGGATAAATCGGCATGCGAGCGTTCCCGGCCCGGACTCGCGTGGGCATCGTCCATTTGCGTGGTTTGCGTCCCCGGGGCACGCGCCATATTTCGACCCAGTGATTGAGCTGCAAGAGCAGCATGACGCAGTCGCACACGAACCAGCACCGGCGCGTCATCACGAACAGACCCCGGCCCCCGCGGTTAATCCCGCGGGAGTGTCGAGGAGTTCGCACCTGTTCCTTCGGAGGCAGTGAACACGAACGGCATCGCCTTCACCGCTTCCGATTGACCTTCCCTGCCACAATCCTGCCCGAACGGTCTGCCGCCGCGTGCCAAACCCGGCGAAGATACAAGTGCCGACGAGTTGTTCCCTGCAATGAATAAAAGGAATGGGGATAGACACAGGTGGACAGACATCGTAACGCCCGTCTTCGTAAAATTCAACGAAGTTCGTCCGCTTTCACGGTTTCAGTTGCGTTCCGGAAGGAGAGTTCCCTGCGTCAGAGGGGGGCCCATCGTCCCGCATATTCTGCCTTTCCCCCGAACGTTGAAGATGACGAGCACTCGGGCGCCGCCGGAGCGGATGGCGCAATCGCGCGAGGGAGATGGCGGGATGGTCCGCAGGACGGGCTTCTTATTTCGTCTGCGATCGCGGGACGACTTGAGCACATCGTCCTCCCCGTCAATTACGCAGGGACGGCCAAAAAGAATGGGCTGCGCCTGCCTTTTTCAGGGGCCGGCGAAACGGTAGGAACAGCACGCGCTCCAGGTCACCTATTGCGGAAATTTCTCGGGACTCTTGATGTTCTGCCAACCTTCACCGCTCAGGGCCTTCAGGAATGCCACCAGGTCGGACTTGTCGCGGTCCGACAGGTTGAGGGGCTTGATTCGCCCATTGAGGTACGGGTTCTTGATTCCTCCCCTGTTGTAATGCTCGACGACCTCTTCCAGCGTCTTCAGACTGCCGTCGTGCATATAGGGAGCGGTGTGCTCGATGTCGCGCAGCGTGGGAGTCTTGAAGGCCCCTTTGTCCTCGTCCTTCCCGCTGATCGCGAACCGCCCCAGGTCGGGCTCGGGCTTGTCCATTCCGATTCCGATGTTCTCGTACGAGCCGTCGGTGAAATTGAACCCCAGATGGCAACTGTCGCAGGCGACCTTGTTGAAGAAAATGTCCATCCCGCGGATCTGCGGGGCCGTCATGGCCCTCTTGTCCCCGGCGTTGTAGCGATCGTAAGGAGAGTTGCCGGAGTACACCGTTCGCTCGAACGTCGCGATGGCTTTGGCCAAGTGATCGACGTTGAAGTCCTTTGTGCCGAACACCTTCTCGAACAGCTTCACATAGCCGGGAACAGCCTTGAGGCGCTTGACAACGGCAGCGTGCGCCGCCGAAGCGGTCTTGTCGGAGGTCATTTCAATCGGGTTGGCCATCGGTCCCTTGGCCTGCTCTTCCAGCGAACTGGCGCGTCCGTCCCAGAACTGCCACGTGTTGTATGCCTGGTTGATGACGGTCGGCGCGCTGCGTCCTCCTTTTTGCCCGCCAATGCCAGTGGAAACCGGAGCGCCGTCCGTGAACGCCTTTTCCGGAACGTGGCAGGACGCACACGACATCGACCCGTCGCTCGAAACACGTTTGTCGAAATACAGCAAGCGACCCAGCTCCGCTTTCGCTGCCGAATACGGATTATCTTCCGGCCATTGAACCGGCGGCACTCCCGAGGGGGGTTTGGGGGGCTTGTCTGCAGGCCCCTGAGCCGACACGATCGGCTGTATGCAGACCAGAAGCAGCGACAGTGCCGCCGCGGAAGTTCCGATCGAAACGCGTCGTGGCGTAAGCATGAATGCGATCCTCTTGTTTCAAAAACGCTTCCGCTTATTCCCACAAGGCAGGGTTAGCCAGGCCCGACTGTCGCGAACAGCCGGGGGTCACAGAACACGCGGTGCCCTCGCCCGCGGCGGATCCGACGCGCATGCTCCGTCCGGCTTTGCTGGCGGACGGAACTTTCTCCGGGCATCAAATGGATTGAGCCCCGCCGGACATCAAACCCACTTTGGCCAGGCGCCGCCTTTCACGACCTACTTTTTGACGGAGCCCTGAACGTAGAGAGCCTTATGGCCGTCCACATCTGTCAGCGTCCCGTGCACCGTGACGACGTGCGCCATCAGATCGACAGCCTGCTTGCGGAACTCAGTCAATCCATCGCGGCGCGAGTCGTGTTCCTCGTCGATCAGCATGTACACCGCGCCGTCTTCGGTCAGTAGTCCGACCGGCTGCCCGTTTTTGACGCATTTCTGGCCGCATTCGCGGTGTTTGTCGCCGTGCTTGCCGACCTGCAGGTAGCATGACAGGTCGATGATTTCGCCCACAACCGTAGTCGTCTTCCCTTCGACCGGTTTTCCCATGACGGCGGATTTTACCGTCTCCGTGCTCCAGGGTTGGTCTGCGGCCGTCTTCTTTCCCACTTCACTGGCGGGCTGCGTATATGTCCCTTTAGTGGGTTTCGACCAGTCGGGGAAGAGAATTCCGGGGCCCTTGGCGGCCGCGGCAGCCAGGCCGGCGACCACGAATAGAGGAACCACGATCGTTGCCGTCTTGCGCACCATCTGTCGAATCGGTTGTCGTGCCATCTCGAACTCCTTTTTATCAGTCGGGGTCAATCTGTTACTGGCAACCTCAAGCACCAGATGCTAGTCCTGCGGAAGTTTGAATGCAAGGAACCAAGCCGACGCCGCTGCGTCACGAGTGCATCCATTGAGCGGGGGGCATAGACCGGCAGCCCGGGGAATGCCGCGATATCATTCCACAGCAATCCGCGTCAGTTCCATCACCGTCTTGTGGCCGGATTCGACGGTCTCCTGGCGCACGAGTCGCTGGTCGGCGTCGTACCACACATCGACCTTCACGTCGCCACTGATTTTGAAATGCGTGCTCGTCTGCTTTTTGCCGGCGACAGTGATCGTTTCCTCGCCGATGCGTCGGACTTCGCCTTTGAGCTTTTGCCCCTTGTCTGAATCGAGCAACGCGATGGTTGCGGTCACACCCTTGCGGACCGGACGGCGCCCCCCCGTGGGGACAACTCGCCGTCCAGCGGCCGTGTCGGCCTCCGCCAGACGATCCGGCAGCCGCCAGTAGGAGGTGACCCACACGTCGGGCTCCATCTGCGACGTCGTGTCATTCACGGTGACCCGCAGCCCCTTCTGGTCGGCTTTGGCCTTCACGACATATTTCGTCCCGTTGTAGTCGGCAGTGTTGTCGAGCCTCACGAGTCGGCCGTTCTTCCACACCTCGGTCCCGACCGACGAATATCGGTACTCGTAGACGACGTAGTTGAAGCTCAGGGCGGCGTTGACGTCCATTCTGTCGCTGCCGTCCTCGCGGCGGCTGATTTCGATCGTGCATTTCCCCCGTCCCTTGCCGTCCACCGAGACCTTGAATTCCCGGGTTTCGCGCTCGAGTTCCTGCGGCTCGGCCGCGCCAACGGTCGCGGCGGCCATGCCGAGCAGCGCAGCCGCCATCTGGAGAATTGACTTGCAGCCCGTCTGTAGGCGGATTCCGGTCATGTGCGTCTCCCTGGCAGTGGGCGAATAGCATGCGTCAGATGCGGCGGAACGATACCGGAAGCCGGCCGATCGGCCAAGAGGAAGTTGGAAAGCACACGAGGTGGGCCAGGTTTCGAATCTGCCAGTGTGTCCGAAAGGCTCGAACACACGAGCAGGCCGGAAACCTGCTGTACGTTCAGCCGCTCATCTTCAGTGCCGACCCGGCCAGGCGTTTGCCGATTTCCCACACCGGCCCGGGGAACCGGTGCGCGGCCTCCATGACCTTGTCGAACGACCGCACGATGTGGGCCACGTCCTCTGCGTTAATCACCAGCGACGGTAGCAACTTGATCACATCCAGATGATGCCCCGCCACCTGCGCCAGAATGTGACAGTCGGCCAGGAGCGGAATCAGCATCACCTGGCAGAACAGGCTCGGGTTGAGCTTGTGGATCAGGTTCCAGCCCATTTTGAGCGCGGCGCTGGTCGGCGGCCCGAATTCGATGCCGAGCATCAGTCCCTGACCCCGCACCTCGCGGAACATTTCGTACTTCCGCCCGACTTCGCGCAACCCTTGCGCCAAAAGGTCCCCCATGGCCGCGGCGTTTTCGACGAGCTTCTCCTCGCGCAACACGTGCAGCGTGGCCAGCCCCGCCGCCATCGCCAGATCGTTTTCGCTGAACGTCGAGGAATGCACGACGCAGCGATCGAGACTGGAGAACACCTTGTCGTGGATCCACCGCTTGCTCAACACCGCCCCGCAGGGAACGTAGCCCCCCGAGAGGGCCTTGGCCGTTATCAGAATGTCCGGCTCAACCCCGGCGTACTCGCAAGCGAACATCCGGCCCGTGCGCCCCAGGCCGGTCTGGACTTCATCGGCAATGTACACGACGCCGTGTCGTCGGCAGCATTCCAGCGCCCCTGCGAGAAAACCGGCGCGGGGCATGAACACCCCTTCTCCCTGAATTGGCTCGACAATGAAGCCGGCGACGTCTCCCCGCAAGATCTCCTCCTCGAGCGCCGCGAGATCATTATACGGGATCGTCGTGGCCCCAGGCAAAAACGGGCCAAACCCTTCTTTGAACTCCGCATTGCCATTGACCGACAACGCCCCGAGCGTCAGGCCGTGAAAGGACCGGTCGCAGTGAATGATCCGCGCTTTGCGGGTTGCCGCCCGCGCATACTTGATGGCCGTCTCGACCCCTTCGGCGCCGCTGCTCGTGAAAAAGACCATGTCCAGTTCACCGGGCGCGGTGCGTTTCAGCTCCCGGGCGAGAAGGCCCGACAGATGGGGCACGCCCATCGCCAGCAGATTCGGAAGGTCCAGATCCATTGCCTGCTGGATCGCATCGCGGATGACCGGGTGATTTCTGCCGCAGGCAAACGTGCCGTAGCCGACGAGGCAATCGATATACCGATTGCCGGCCTCGTCGTAAAGGTACGCCCCTTGCCCGCGCACGTAGCGCCTGTCGTACCCGAGCATCCGCAGGACTTTGACGAACGCTGGGTTGATGTGCGCTTCGGCCAGATCCGCAAGGTGCTGCCGCTCAACGGCAAGCAGTTTCTCCAGATCCAGCATGGCTCGTCCTCCTGACGGTTCGAAAGGCCGCACGAGGACTGGAAAAGATCGCCGTGCGTCCGGCACAGAGTACCAGAACGGCAACGATTGCAGAATTCCAGTTGGGAGTTTCCGCCGAGATTTCTGCAAGATCGCCCAATATGGGCTTCTCCGCCAGAGCGCGCTTTTTTTCGGCCGCAGCAGGCTGCCGATTCCGGTGGGCCGGGGCGGATCGGCCGTCGACGCTTTACGGCAGTTTTCCGCCCGGTTAAACAGGAAACACCCGATGCCGATTCCCTCCCGGAGGCAGGCCATGAACCACAGCGATTTTGTCGCCGTCGACGCCAACGAAATTCAATGGGAAGAACGCCATCACGAAAAAGTGGGCAAGCCGATCTTTCGCAAGGAGCTGTTTACCGACCCGGAAACCGGCATGCTGGTGCGGCTCGTCCGCTATCCGGCCGGGGTCATCAATCCGCAGCACACGCATCCCTGCGGCCACGGGATGTACGTGCTCGAAGGGAAGCTGGTGACGCACAAGGGAACCTACGGTCCCGGGACCTTCGTCTGGTTTCCCGAGGGGGAAACGATGGAACACGGCGCCAGCGCCGACGGCGATGTCACCGCAGTGTTCGTCACCAACAAACCCTTTCGGATTGATTATGTGTAGGTCGAGCTTTCGAGCCTGACGAAGGCCAAGCCTGGCAGGTCCCTCACGACCGGTTGGCAAGCGGCTCATTTTTCTGCCCCCGAATCTTTCTGTCTTCTATTATTTCTGCTTCGGTTTCTTTGCGTCTTTGCGCCTTTGCGTGAGATTATTCTGTCGCCGTCTTTATGCGGCTCACGCAAAGACGCAAAGGAAATCGCGGATGAACGAATTTCTAACTTATCCTGCGACGGCCTTCGGAAAACCCGTCTGCCGGCTCGGTCTGGCCACCCGCGGAGGATCGGGCCTTACCGCGGACGACGTCCTGTATGCCATCGACCAGGGAATCAACTTTCTGAACTGGCCGGGAGAAGCCGATTCGACCGGCGGCGCGGACGGGTTGAGCGACGCGATCGCCGCGCTCGGCTCGCGGCGCGAGTCAGTCGTCGTCTGCGTTCAGTTCGGCGCGCGCACGGCTGCCGACGCGGCCGCCGAATTGCGCACGGTTCTGACAACCTTGCGAACGGACTACATCGACGTTCTGACGCTGTACTACGTCGAGCATGGCGACGAATGGCGGCAACTGACCGCGATCGGTGGAGCGATCCCTTTCCTGCAGCATGTGAAGCGGGATGGCATCGTGCGCCGGATTGGCGTCACCAGCCATCAGCGCCCGCTGGCCGCCGAGATGGCTGCCAGCGGCCTGATTGATGCGCTGATGATCCGTTACAACGCCGCTCATCGCGGGGCCGAACGCGACATTTTCCCGACGGCAGATGCCCGGCAGATTCCGGTCATCGCCTACACGGCCCTGCGGTGGGGCGCGCTCCTGCGCCCGACGCCGACGGATCCCCCGGGCTTCGTCGTCGCACCGGCCCCCGTCTGGTATCGGTTCGTGCTCCAGTCCCGCTCGGTCGCGGTGGTTCTCGCCGCGCCCGATAACCGCCGCGAGCTCGAACAGGATCTGCAGGTGCTGACGGCCGGCGACCCCCTTTCCGAATCCGAATATCGCCGACTCGCCGAACACGGCCAGCGCGTCCGCCGCAGCGCCGGGCGGTTCTCGTAGTAAAACCTCCCGTCGCCGCACACCCCGATCGGCAAATTGTGCACCGGCTACAGCCGGCCCCCGCGGCAATCAGATCGACGATCGCCTTCACCACTTGCGTGGCGACCGGCTCTGGCCGGCGCAACAGATCCAGATCCGGGTCGAACGCCCGGAAGACTTCTGCCTCCAGCTCGCCCCCACAGCACTCGTATCCCGATACCGCCGGGTCACGGAGCGACCCGGCTACATCACTTCCGCACCGGCGACCGGGACGGTGTTCGGAAGCTGCTCCGCTTCCGATATAATCCATACCCCAAAAGATGCGGCTCGGCGCTCCATAGAAACGGCCCCATGCAATTCGACCTCGGCGCTCTGACCGGATTGACGGAACAGGAAGTCGCTCGGCGCCTGCAGGCGGACGGATTCAACGAACTTCCCTCCACCCGGCGGAGAAGCCTGCTGAAGCTGGCCTGGGACGTGCTGCGCGAGCCCATGTTTCTGCTCCTGCTCGCCTGCGGAGCCGTTTATCTACTGCTCGGTGAGCCGGGCGAAGCGGCCATGCTGCTGGGGTTCGTATTCGTCGTCATGGGCATCACGCTCTATCAGGAGCAGAAGACCGAGCGGGCTCTCGAGGCCCTCCGGGACTTGTCCAGTCCCCGCGCCCTGGTGATCCGCGACGGCCACCAGCGGCGAATTCCCGGCCGCGAGGTCGTCCGCGACGACCTGGTGATCATTTCGGAAGGGGACCGGGTTCCCGCCGATGCCGTGCTGCTCTGGTCCAACCATTGTTCGGCGGACGAGTCGCTGCTCACCGGCGAGTCGGTCCCCGTGCGAAAGCGGGCGTGGGACGGCGTGCAGCAGATGACCCGGCCCGGCGGCGACGACCTTCCCTTCGTCTTTTCCGGCACGCTCGTCGTGCAGGGCCAGGGAGTCGCCCGGGTTGAGGCGATCGGCAGCCGCACCGAAATGGGAAAGATCGGCGTGGCCCTCCAGAAGGTCGAGATCAAAGGGACGCTGCTGCAGCAGGAAGTCGGCCTGCTCGTCCGGAACCTGGCGATTTTCGGCGTGGCGTTGTGCGGTCTGGTGATCGTCGTTTACGGCTTCACCCGGCAAGACTGGCTGCACGGGTTCCTGGCGGGGATCACGCTGGCGATGGCCATGCTGCCGGAAGAGTTTCCCGTCGTGCTGACGATCTTCCTCGCCCTGGGAGCGTGGCGGCTCTCGAAACAGCAGGTCTTGCCGCGCCGGGTCCCCGCCATTGAGACCCTGGGAGCGGCCAGCGTTTTGTGCGTGGACAAGACAGGCACGTTGACGATGAACCAGATGACGATCCGCAAGCTGGTCACAGCGGCGAAGATACTGGACCTCGAACGGATCTCGCGGGGAGGCCTTCCCGAGAACGTGCATGAGCTCGTCGAGTTCGGCATTCTCGCCAGCCAGCGCGATCCCTTCGACCCGATGGAAAGGGCCTTTCACGACCTCGGACGACGGTACCTCGCCGACACCGAACATTTGCACGGAGACTGGGAGCTCGTGCGGGAGTATCCGCTGTCGCCGGAGCTTCTGGCGCTGTCGCATGTCTGGAAATCGCCGGCCGGGACGGAGTATGTGGTGGCTTCGAAAGGGGCGCCCGAAGCCATCGCCGATCTCTGCCATTTGCCGGATGACGAGACCCGGCGCCTCGCGTCACAGGTCGCGGGCCTCGCAGGCGAAGGGTTGCGGGTGCTGGGAGTCGCCCGCGGGGTCTTCCGCAAGCCCGACCTCCCGGGCCACCAGCACGATTTCGTCTTCGAGTTCCTCGGGCTGGTAGGATTGGCCGATCCCCTGCGCCCGACCGCGGCCGCTGCCGTCAACGAATGTTACTCGGCGGGGCTGCGGATCGTCATGATCACGGGGGATCATCCGGCAACGGCACAAAGCATTGCCCGACAGATCGGCCTCGCGCCGTTCGACCAGGTCATCACCGGCCCTGAACTGGAAGCGATGGACGACGACGCGCTTCGCCAACGGCTCGCGACGGTCAGCATCTTCGCGCGCGTGGTGCCGGAGCAAAAGCTCCGGCTGGTCGAGGGGCTGAAGGCCAACGGCGAGATCGTGGCGATGACGGGGGACGGGGTCAACGATGCGCCGGCTCTCAAGGCTGCGCACATCGGGATTGCGATGGGAGGCCGGGGAACCGACGTGGCCCGCGAGGCGGCGGCGCTGGTGCTGCTGGATGACGATTTTTCGTCGATCGTCCAGGCCGTGCGGATGGGGCGCCGTATTTACGACCATTTGCGGAAAGCCATGACCTACGTGATCGCCAGTCACGTCCCGATCGCGGGAATGTCGCTGTTGCCGGTCGTCCTCCGCTGGCCGCTCCTGCTCCTGCCGGTCCATATTCTGTTTCTGGAGCTCCTGATCGACCCGGCGTGTTCGGTTGCCTTCGAGGCAGAACCCGAGGAACCCGATCTCATGCTGCGGCCGCCTCGTTCCGCGACAGAACATCTCTTCAACCGCTGGCTGCTCGGCCTGGGCGTGTTGCAGGGCGCCAGTGTCCTGTTGACCGTCTTGTTCGTATTTGCCATCGCCTACTTCCGGGGACAAGGCGAACGTGAGGCGCGGGCGTTGAGCTTTACGACGCTGATCGTCGGCAATCTTGGCCTCATTCTCGCCAACCGCTCCTGGTCCCGGTCGATTCTCGAGACCCTGCGGACCCCCAACCGGGCTTTGTGGTGGGTCGTGGGCGGCACCGTCACCTTCCTGGCAGTCGTTCTCTACGTGCCGTTCGTGCGCGACCTGTTCCATTTCGCGACGCTGCACGGTGACGATTTGCTCGTCTGTCTCGGCAACGGCGCCGCGAGCATCCTGTGGTTCGAGCTGCTCAAACGTTTTCGCCGAACTTGATCTGCGCGCTTCCGGGAGTGCCCGCCTGATCGAACGCACGCGCTTTCGACCTCACCAGCCGTAGAAGTCTGCGCCGCCCATCCGCAGGAAATCGCGGACGCCGGGGCCGTAACCGTAGTAATACGGGTCGTTGTAGCCGTTGTAATACGGGCTGCCGAAGCCGTACGGGGGAAGCGACCATCCGTAATAGGGACGATACCCGCCTCCGTAGCCGTAATAATACGGCACCGGCGGGGGAACGACCCAGCCGCGCGGGGGATAATACGCATATCCGCCGCTCGAGGTCGGGTAGTAGCCCGCACCAGGCAACTGGGCGCGGGCCGGCGTGCCTCCGATGAATGTGAAAAGCAGCAACGCGACGACAGTGACAGCGATGATCTTTTTCATGGTGCGGCTCCTGAGCCCGCCATCAAAATTATTCGCCGTCGCGGACTGGACGAAAAGGGGTTTTTGCTGATGCACACGTGTATAATTTGATAATGCGGCATTCGCCCCTTCCCGCAGGAAGAACGGCTCGCCGAAGAGGAATCAGGCCATGGCACAATTGACCCCGCAGGAAGACTTTGAACGCAGTCGCAAGATTCTGGCGGGCAACCCCGGCAGGTCCGACCGCAAGCCCGGATATCGCGTGCAGCGTCGCGACGATGGCCGCTCCGGCGTCATCGTGGCCGTCGGGAGAGACAGCCTTTCCGGCTCGACGCACTACACCGTCCGCTGGGATGACGGAGAGACCGAGGTGCTCGTTGCGCCGAACGTGCTTGACGACGCGTTCGAGTGACACGTCCCGTGCGCCGGCGGTACAATCAGGCAATGATTGCTGCGGGAATCTGCCGTCGGCCGAATTCCAGTGCGTACGTTGAACGAGCTGAACCCGTTTCGGTGACGACATGAATCCCGAACAAAATCGTGCTGCGTATCTCACCCGCCGGCAGTTATTCGGCCGCAGCGCCATCGGGCTGGGTTCGGCGGCTTTGGCTTCACTGTTGGGGCGCGACTTGGTGGCCGCCGAGGGGAAAAAGCAGATCGGCGGACTGCCGGGCTTTCCGAATTTCTCGCCCAAGGCGAAGCACGTCATTTATCTGTTGCAGAACGGCGCCCCGCCGCACGTCGATACCTTCGACTACAAGCCCGGCATGGAAAAGTTCCGCGGGCAGGAATTGCCCGAGTCGATTCACAAAAATCAGCGGCTCAGCACAATGACCGCCGGGCAGAAGCAGAAGCTGGTCCTTCCCGCGTTCACCGGCTTCAAGCAGTACGGCCAGTGCGGGGCGTGGATCGGCGATTTCCTGCCGCACACGGCGACCGTCGTCGATGACATCACGTTCATCAAGTCGATGCACACGACGCAGGTGAACCACGCGCCGGCGATCACCTTCTTTCTCACCGGGGCCGAAATTCCCGGCCGCCCCAGCATGGGGGCCTGGGCCACGTACGGCTTGGGGAGCGAGACCGAGGACCTCCCCGGATTCGTCGTGATGACCTCGCGGGACAAAGAGGCGAGCTGCGGGCAGATTTTCTACGACTTTTACTGGGGGAGCGGATTTCTGCCGACCCGCTTCCAGGGAGTCAAATTCCGCGGGAGCGGCGACCCGGTGCTCTACCTGTCGAACCCCGAAGGCATCAGCCGCGAAGTGCGCCGCGGCCTCCTCGACGACCTGGCCCGGATTAACGAGCTGAAATACCAGGAATTCGGCGATCCCGAGATCGTCACCCGCATCGCCCAGTACGAAATGGCGTACCGGATGCAGGCCAGCGTCCCTGAGCTGACCGATCTGGCGACCGAGCCCAAACACATCCTCGACATGTACGGCCCCGACGTGATGCGACAGGGCTCGTTCGCCTACAACTGCCTGATGGCCCGCCGGCTCGTCGAGCGCGGGGTTCGCTTCGTGCAGTGCTTCCACGCCGGCTGGGACCACCACCGCAACCTGAGCACGCAGTTCGAAATCCAGTGCCGCGACACCGATCAACCCTCGGCGGCCCTCGTCAAAGACCTCAAGCAGCGGGGCCTGCTGGACGACACGCTGGTGATCTGGGGCGGCGAATTCGGTCGGACGCCGTTCTGCCAGGGGGACATCAACGACAAGAAGACCCTGGGGCGCGACCACCATCCGTACTGCTTTACGATCTGGATGGCTGGCGGCGGCATCAAGCGCGGCTTCACGTGGGGCTCCTCCGACGACTTCGCCTACAACCCCGCCACCGATCCGGTGCACGTCCACGATTTTCAGGCGACGGTCCTGCACCTGCTCGGGATCGACCACGAAAAGCTGACCTTCAAGTTCCAGGGGCGGTATTTCCGCCTCACCGATGTGCATGGGAACGTCGTGAAGGAAATTCTCGCGTAGGTTAGAAATTCACTCCACTCCTTGATTCGAAAAAACTGAGTTGTGCGCCGTCAACTGCTCATGCTTCTCGTTTCATTCGCCATACTCTGGCACCCCGCTTCTTTGCCGGGTCAATCGGGAAAGAAACCAACTCAGCCAAAATCGGCACGCTCGGCAGCCATCGACCCGACTGACTTCACGGCGATTCGCAAGGCGGCTGATGCGATCCGACCGCTGCATTCCAGGATGGGGAAACTCAAGCCGGGAGAGGGATGGAACTTCGTTTTCGGACAGGCGTCGCTCAGCGACCGGGTCGGCGTGTGGTCGATCTACCGCTTCGGCAATCCGGAAAAGAGCGCGGATGATTACAAGCTGTGCCTCAGGCGGACCCTGGCGACGGCCGTCCATGAAACGGGGCACATGCTGGGGATCAAGCATTGCACCGCGT